>NZ_CZPZ01000032.1 GCF_001458775.1 Candidatus Nitrospira nitrificans | reverse complement strand
TGATAACCAGGTGACCCGTTCAGCCGGCCGGATGTAGATCGGCTCTTCGACCTGAATCCGGGCCACTTCCTTGCCCGACTTATTGAAGCCCAAGACGGTGTCGTTGTACATTTCGAACCGCTTCCCGTGGATCTGCGTTTCAAAGACTTTGGGCCCCGGGATGACATCGTAGCGGAACACAATCTGCTGACTGGCCCGCCAGAGCTGCAGCACGGCCAACAGTTCGCGACTGGGGACCAAGTATTTCTCAATGGCATTGTCCACGCCGGGCCCGAACATCTGCCGGGCATAGCCCCGCGGGGAATGCCGGGGGGGGATGTAGAAGCCATTGGGCTCGGTGCCCCATTGCGGGTACAGCGGCAAGGCGACTTGCTCTACCCGAATGGCGTAGTACAGCGGATGCCACCGATCTTCCGCCCACAAGCCGTCCTCGCCGATCCGCATCAAGCTCTGCATGCGAATCTTGCCGACACAGGCGGCCATACAGCGCGTCTCCATCGGCTCGCCGCCGGTCAGCGGATCCTTGCCCTCGATCCGGGGATAACAGGCGATACACTTCTCGCTCACCCGCGTCGTCCCGCGATACATCGGCTTCTTGTAGGGACACTGCTCGACGCACTTCTTGTAGCCCCGGCACCGGTTCTGATCGATGAGGACGATGCCGTCCTCCGGCCGCTTGTAAATGGCCTTGCGGGGGCAGGCCGCCAAGCACCCCGGATAGGTGCAGTGATTGCAAATCCGCTGGAGATAGAAGAAGAAGGTCTCGTGCTCCGGCAAGCTGCTCCCGGTCATTTTCCACGGCTCATCCCGCGAGAAGCCGGTCTTGTCGATGCCTTCGACCAACGCTCGCATCGAGGTGGCCGTGTCTTCGTAGATGTTGACGAACCGCCACTCCTGGTCCGTCGGAATGTAGCCGATGGCGGCCTGGCCCACTTTGGCCCCGGCATCAAAAATGGTCATCCCTTCAAAGACGCCGTAGGGCGCATGGTGTTTCCGCCCCACCCGAACGTTCCAGACTTGCCCCCCCGGATTCACCTGCTCGATCAACTGCGTGATCTTGACGTCGTAGAACTGGGGATACCCGCCATAGGGCTTGGTTTCCACGTTGTTCCACCACATGTATTCCTGCCCTTTGGAAAAGAGCCAGGTCGACTTATCCGCCATGCTGCAGGTCTGACAGGCTAAACAGCGATTGATGTTGAAGACAAAGGCAAACTGCCACTTCGGATGCCGTTCCTCGTAGGGATACAACATCTTGCGGCCCAGCTGCCAATTATAGACTTCCGGCATCGTGTGCTCCTTTCAGTCGCAACCGTTATTCGTTACGCGTGAATCGTGAACCGTTGGAGACCCACTCCTGCGCTTCACGGTTCACGCCTCACGGTTCACGTCTTCCTCAGACTTTAATCTTGATATGTTCGCCCTTGAGCCACTTGATCATGAACTCGTTTTCTTGCCCCGGCGTGAACCCCGTCCGGACCGGTTCCCACGGCCCACGGGCCCCGATGCCGCCGTCTTCCGCCTTGGTGATCCGGATGAGACATTCCTTCGGCACCGTATTGACCGCGTGGTGATCGATTTCAAACCCCCACTTAAACTTCAGCCCGTTTGCAGATTTACCGGGGAGCGAGTCGGTTTGATGCATCGGCATCAGCCAGCTGCGCGTAAAGGACTGCTGCGCGCCATACCGGAAGTTCGACTGATACCCGGTGTCGATCGCGATCGCGCGCCCATCCGGCCGGGTTTCATGGCCCTTGACGGACTTCGCGGTCGACACATAGGGCGCATGCTTGGCCATCGTGACGTGGTACGGATAGGCCGGATTGTACTTCGCGCGAATCATCAACCGCGCGACCTTGTAGTAGGGATCGCTGGGTTTCCACCCGCGGTAAGGCCGGTCCACCGGATTCCCGTCGATGTAGACATAGTCCCCGTCGTTGATCCCACGATCTTTGGCCGCTTGAGGATTGATATGCACCTGATGTTCGCCGACCCCCGGCGTTCGCTTGTCCATCCGGTACGGATCGCCGAAGTTGGACTCGTAAATCTGCACCCAGTCGTTCACCGACCACTGACTGTGCACGCGATGGCGCGTTTTCGGGGTCACGCAGTAGAACTGGTACCCCTTCTCCCACAAGGGATTGCTGTGGCGTTTGATTTCCTGCCACGCAAGCTTGATGTTCCTAATCATTTTGTCGTCGTGATGTTGGGCCGCAATCGGAATGCCATAGTCGTCCGGCCGAACGTAGGGGTTCGTCGTGAAGATCGCGTTCGGCAAGTAGGGCGTCGCCTCCGGACCTTCCCGATGGGAGATAAAGTTTTCGCCGTACTCGATGGCTTCCGGTTCGATACGATAGCTCTCGATGCGCCCTGATCTGGTCCACATCGGCTTCGACTCGTTGGTCTCCTCCCAGAGTGGATGTCGCGGATAGGTCCTGACCATCACCATCCAGCCCTTTTCCGACTTCAAGAGCACATCGGCACTGTAGCCGTAAAACGTGCTGGATGCGTCAAGGAGGCGTTGTGCATACACGTCCACGCGATTCTCATAGACAAAGTGGAAGACGTCTCTCATTCGTTTCTCGCCCGTGATCTCGGCGAGTTTTGCCGCCACCCCCGCAAACGTATCTGCATCGTTCCGCGTGTCGTACAGCGGCCTGATCCCACCCTTCCAAATCTGCACCCACGGATTCGACACGGTGGCCGTCATTTCCGGATAGGTGAATTCCATCCAGGAGTTCACGGCAAAGGCGATGTCGGCGTGGTTGACGTCGGACGTCATTTCGATGTCCTGGGTGATGAGACATTCGATGTTGGGGTCGACGTTCCGCACCATATCGTAATGGTGCTTGGCGTTGTTCAACAGGTTGACGTTGACGACCCAACGGAACTTGCTCGGCGTCGGCATGTGGGTCTTGCCGGTGAAGACCTTGCGTCCATACTTCGGCGTATTGACAATCAACGCGGTATCCCCGTGATTCCAGTACGCAGGCTCTTCGCCGTAATAGTAGTTCCTGTACTTGATTTCTTTCCCATGGGCATTGGCGTCCAAATTGATGTGCCAGGGATCTTCCGATAAGTGTACGCCGCCACCGACGCCAGACCAGGGCGTCGCATTCCAAATTCCCACCTTGTAATTGCCGGACCAGGTATGGCAACCGGAGCCGAACTTGCCGATATTGCCGGTCAAGGTCAGGACAAGGGCAGCCGCCCGCCCGTTCGCCGTCATATGGAAATAGTGACAGACTCCTTCGCCGTTGTGGATCGCGGCTGGTTTAATGGTGCCCGAGTCGCGCGCCCAGCGGACCAGGAGATCCTTGGGAGAGCGGGTGATCTGATGCGTGGTATCGAGATCGTAGTCTTGGAGGTGGATCAGGTACAGCTGGTAGATGGGCAGCGCGTCGATTTCGCGTCCGTTCAGCAGCTTGACTCGATAGGTACCCGTCAAGGCCGGCTCAATCCCGCTCTTATCGAAATGCCAGCCGACCTGCTCACGATGAAGCGGGACGGCCTGCTTCTTGGCCATGTCCCACACCATGAAACCGCCTAGCCGTTCGATGTATTCCGGCTTCAACGCTTGGATCCGGCCGGAATAACTGTGTGAGAAATCAGGGAATTTATAATCCTGGATCACATCCCGTGGGTCCAGATACTGGAGAGTATCCGTGCGGACCAACAGGGGCATATCCGTGAACTGCTTGAGATAGTCGATGTCCTGCATGTTCTCATCGAGAATGATTTTGCAGGCCCCGAGGAACAACGCCCCGTCCGATTGCGGGCGAAGGGGAATCCAGTAGTCGGCTCGCTGGGCCGTCGGATTGTACTCCGGAGTGATCACCGCGATGCGCGCGCCGCGCTCGATCGATTCGAGCTTCCAGTGCGCTTCCGGCATCTTGTTCTCGACGAAATTCTTGCCCCAGCTCGTGTTGAACTTCGTGAAGCGCATATCGCTCAAGTCAACGTCGCAGTTTTGCGTGCCGTTCCAAAACGGCTGTGAGGGATCTTGGTCCCCATGCCAGGTGTAATTGTTCCAATACCGACCGCCTTGCGCTTGGTCCGGCCCGACCTTGCGTATCCATGTATCCAGCAACGGCAGGACGCTGTTGTTGAAACGGGTGTTGGAGTGTTTGCCGATGAACCCGAGAATGGGCATGCCTGCCCGGTGCTTGAAGCAGCGCACTCCAGCGCCCTTCATCATTTCAATCATCTCCGGCGCATAACCCTGCTCGCGAAGGCGTCGCGCGCCGGCCTCGCCACTATACCGCGTGGCAATCACAATCATGGCCTTGGCGGCATAGGTAAAGGCCGTATCCCAGGAAACGCGAAGCATATCGTCTAAAAAACGACTGTCAAACTTATATTTGCGCTTGGCTTCGGGGGTTAACTCCGGGGATCCGTCGTCGGCCCATTGTTTCCACCCCTTCCGCATCAAAGGCCCCTTCAATCGGTAGGGCCCGTACACTCGCCGGTGGAAGGTGAATCCTTTCAGACACATACGCGGGTTGTGAGCGAACGTGCCCCGGTTTCCATACAGATCTTCATAGGTCTGGTGGTCGTAGTTCTGCTCGACCCGCATGACCACGCCGTTCCGAACGAAGGCTCGAATGCGACAGGCGTGCGTGTCATTCGGGGAGCAGACCCATGTAAAAGACGAATCGTACCGATATTGGTCGTGATACACCCGCTCCCAGGATCGGTCGGGATACTCCCCTAAGGGGTTGCCGACCTCGATGACCGGCTGGAGCGCCGTCAATGCCAAGACTTTATCCGCCACGGCTGCGGCGGCGATGGTCCCCGCAGTGGCTTTCATGAATTGTCTACGCGAGACAAGCATATGGTGAACCTCCCTGTTTCAGTATAGAGATCTGAATTCTCTTCCTTCCTAGACCTAGGCTCATGTCAGTTCCCGTGTGACAGCGGAGACAACTGCCGTGCATTCACGCCGGCAGCCGCTGTCTATATCGCTCAAAGATTTTGGGTTGTCGGGTCGGCTTTTCCCCACGCCATCAAGGCAGAGCGTACGACATATCGACGTGCGGGCATGCATCGGGGACGCATAATAGCGAAGTCAGCATCGGAAGAGAGCGCGGAAGACTACCGGCTGGACCTGTGAAAACTACGTGGTTTTTGCGGAACGGCTACCGTATAGTTCCCAAAGCCGTCATGGTGACGTGACAAGGCCTTGGGCCAAGGCATATTTGACAAGGTCGATGGTCGTGTGGAGATGGAGTTGCTCCATGATCTTGGCTTTGTGAAATTCGACGGTTCGATGTGAAATCTTCAACTGGTGAGCGATTTCTTTCGCGGAGAACCCCTCGGCAACCAGTTGTAGAATTTCGCGCTGCCTGGTCGTCAAGTCGTCCATCGTGGCTGAACGGGATTGCTCCGGTTTAAGGAAGGACGTGACGACATCTCGCGTAATGAGCGGGGTCACGTAAAAATCGCCGTTCATTACCGACTGAACCGCCTGCGCCAATTCCGTGGCGGCCGATTGTTTCAACAAATAGCCTGAGGCCCCTGCTCTGAAGGCCTCGTTGACATACACCGTTTCTGCGTGCATTGTGACGAAGATCAGTTTCACTTCGGGCGACTGCTTCTTGAGCTTCTTCGCCGCCTCGATGCCGTTCAGCCGAGGCATCGAAATGTCCAATATGACGATCTGTGGCTGGAGCTCTACAGCGGCGGCGATGAGGGCGCGACCGTCCTCGACGGCCCCCACCAATTCACAATGTCCTTCCAGCAACTTCTTGAATCCTTCAAGGACGAAGGTATGGTCATCGGCCAAAAGAACTCGCGGCTTCTTCATGTGGCGCTCCTGAGAGTGGAATCTGCACAGTAATATGTGTGCCTTGGCCCGGCTCCGACTGAATGTCGAATCGGCCTCGCACGGATCTGACTCTCTCCTGCATGTTCACAAGACCCAACCCGGGATGACGAGCCTGAATCTCCTTGAGATCGAATCCGACACCGGTATCGTAGATCGACAGCGTAATCTCTTGCTCGTCGCAGGTCAATTCGAGCTCGACACGACTCGCGTGGGCATGTTTCATGACGTTGGCAAGACTTTCCTGTGTCACCCGATAGAGGCAAGAGGCAATGTCGCGTGACAAGGAATCATCAACTATCTCTTGCTGCACGAGCACCATTTTGATTCCCGTCTTGGCCGACCATTCAGTTGCCATGTGTTTGAGCGCCGCGGGCAGACCGAGGTCGTCGAGGATGGAGGAATGAAATTGGTAGGCCATGCGACGGACATCGTCGGAGATTCTCGCCAGCCGTCGAGCCATCGCTTGGATGGCTTCGCTGGTCATCGTCGACGGGTCGGACAACATGGTCCCGATTTCAATGACCGCCAAGGCCAGCCGTTGATTGATGTCGTCGTGGAGCTCCCGGGCGATGCGCCGACGTTCTTCTTCTTGCGCCATCATCAATTGTGCGGTCAACGATTGAAGTTGCTGCTCTTTCCTCAGGCGCTCCGTGATGTCTCGGACGATTACGGTAAAAGTGGATCGCTCGCCCACGCTCAGCCGTGAAATGCTCGCCTCGGCGGGGAACTCACTTCCATCCCGCTTCATGCCGAAGACTTCATGCCGTTGCGCCATGTGAGGAGCGGAATCAAGCACTTGGGCGAGCATATTAATCTGGTCTGTATGATCGATCTGAAATCGTTTGGGAAGCAGCAGGTCGATCGGTTTCCCCAGCACCTCGCCCGGATCATAACCGAACAGTTTCACCGCCCCTTGGTTGAAGAGCGTGATCGAGCGGTCATGTTCGGTGACGATGATGGCGTCCTCGGCGATGTCAAGGATGCCGGCCAGCCGACCTTGTGATAGGCGCAGCGCTTGTTCGGTCTGAATGTGTTCTGTGATCTCCATGACCAAGGTTTGATTGAGGGTGGCGAGTTCCTGGGTTCTCGCCGCGACCTTGCGTTCGAGATCATCGTTTGCCTTCTGCAGGGCCGTCTCGGCCTGTCGCCGTTTCCAGGCAAACCACACGAGAACCCATAAGATGACGATCGTAATCGATCTGTTTCCCATCTGAATCCACGGCGGCAAGTAGGCAAACCATGGAGTCCCCAGCCCTCCCACCAAGGTGAGGATCGTGCCTGCTCCAGCGGCTATGGCCGGCATCCATGAAAAACGCGAGGCCGTAGCGACCAACACGACGATGACATAAAACTCATGGTCGGCGAAGGCGGTGGGCGAATAAATGTCGAAAGAAAAGAGTCCGGCCAGGAGCAGGGCCATGAAGCTGAGCAGGATGTATTCTCTCAATTGAGCATTCATGCGCATGCTGATCGCCGATCAGCCCTTGAACGGTTACCTAAAACGGGGTGTGATCGTGTCTATTGTAAGCGAGAATGGTCGGCTTGCGTCAAATGGGTCTTATCGACAAACGGACAGGTGCGGAGCGGGATGCAGCTGAAGAGTGGAGGCCAGGTCAGTTCCCAAAATGGCGTTGCGATGCCTCGCAATCATGCGCGCGCGGCCGAATGTCGGCTGTGAGTAGTCGGCTTGATTGAGGCGATAAGGTGTGAACCTGTATCAATTCCTCCGCATGCCGTCGCATCAGTTGAAAGGATGTCTCCACCGCAGACCCGGAAACCGCGCGTAGTCGCGGTCTGTCGTAATCCACTCCGCACCGGTCTCAATGGCGAGAGCGGCCAAGTACGCATCGGCGACGAGGTTGCCCTTCGCATTCGCCTCACGACATAAGCGTTGGAAGATTTCCCAATGTCGCTCGCCGGGCGTCAATGTCACCGCGTTGGGATGCTCACGTACCGACACGGCAAATTCCATAGCGACGTTAAGAGGAGTCGGATCGCCGAAGATTCGCGGATGGGTCACAATTCGGAGGAACCCGCTCAGTACCAGATCCGAAATCCCGAAAGCCGCATCCGATCTGAGAATCTGGTTCAGCCAACCTCGGTAATCTGAATGGCGCGCCGAATCGTGCCGGTGGGCATATACGAGAACATTAACGTCGGGCAGTATCAACAGATGACTCCATCACATCGAGCAGGGAGGCGGTATCGTCGATATCCACCCCAGGAAGCGGTCCTTTCTTCCCATATGTCGGCAAAGTTACTCGTCCTGAACGCCGCGAGCGACGGCGCCTTGCCAAGCTCTCACGCAGAGTATCTTCAATGAGACCGGTCACCGTGGAGCGGGATGCCGCCGCCAGTTTCTTGATCTGCGTCATAAGGTCGTCGGGTAGATTAATTGTCGTCCTCATGCATCAAAGCATATCCATTGGTCATATAGATGTCAACGCCCAGTTTCTCCCATGGATAGTCACCGAGTTGCCTCGTCGCTGTGCTGGCTAATCCCCGCAAGAGAGGGCGTTCGCGCAGCGCCGAACAGGACGGGAAAGAAGACTTCGAACAGTCTTGTCCGGCGCTTACATGGGTAGCCGCGGCGCCGCCTAAATGGCCCGTCAACAGGACGGCACCGAGAACCGCAGTCCGTGGAATCAGATAGAGAATGGTATCTGTCAACAGAGCGATTCCCAGAGGGACAATCACGGACTCGGCGTATCTAGCTCCATGGACGCCTTGATAACGATCTCCGGTTTCACCAATGTCATCGCGCCATCCACGAGCAGCCGGAGCGTTAGGTGCTGATACGAAAACTGTACCCGTGACGCTCGAAGCCCAGTGACTCATAGAAAGCGTGCGCGCGCTCACGCTTTAGGTTGGAGGAAAGCGCGGCCCTATAGCAACCCTTTTGGCGTGCCACTTCGAGTGCATAGCGGATCATCATGTTTCCAACGCCGCGATTCTGCCAAGCCGGATCGACCGCCACGTCATCGATGACAGCCGACGGCGTCCCTAAATGGCCCAAATTGTCCATGCTAAGCAGAGCGAACGTGCCCACGATTTGGTCGTCGCAAACCGCTACATAGATCGTGTAGTCGGGGTAGCGCGCCATGCGTTCGAAGATGCGCTCGGCCTCGGATAGAGAAAGCACCTTCCCATCATCTAAATCAGGCTGCGCATAGAGACGAAGTATTTCGGGAAGATCGGCCTTTGACGCTGCACGGCAAGAAATTAAACTGTTCATGTGGCTATTTCTTCCTCGCGAACAATCTATAGAGGACATGGCGCCGAAGCGGATGCCCATCCGGCAGCAACGGGTGGTCAAAATCGTCCGACGCCTTGTGGGCCATCCCGATCCGTTCCATCACGCGACGCGAGCGCACATTTTCCGGCACCGTGAACGATACGACCTCCGTAAGCCCGAGGACCTCGAAGCCGAACGCAAGCACGGCTCGAGCTCCCTCCGTAGCGTACCCCTGCCCCCAATGCTCCGTGCCGAAGCGCCATCCAATCTCCACACAGGGGGTGAAGTGGGATTGGAAATGCGGCACCAAGAGACCGATGAACCCCGCGAAGGATGCGGTCCGACGAATTTCCACGGCCCAAAGACCGAAGCCATGCTCGTCGAAATGGGCCTCTATGCGCGCAACAAAGGCGTCGCTTTCCGCTTGTGAGAGTGGTTTCGGCAGATATTCGGTGACCCTCGGATCGGCATTGAGGGCCGCGAACGGCGCCAGGTCGGCCGGAATCCAGCGACGAAGCCGCAGTCGATCAGTTTTGATTTCACGCGGCATAGTCATAGTGAAGGCAGTTCCGACCTTTGGGGACCTGAGTGCTTGCGTCGCAATCCAACTCTGTGAAGCGCCGGCTATTTTTTACTCGGCGCGGGATGAATGTGGTAATCAAACGGCCGTGAATAGCGCAAGTAAAAGACACATGGCTCCTTGCCGCACTTCACAGCGTGCGGCACACCCCCAGGAAGACTAATGAAAGTCTGTCCACTGAGATCCGCCGCCGTGCCGTCTTCAGCGATATAGGTGAAGTCGCCCTTGATCCAAACAATGAGTTCGTCGCTGATATGACTGTGGTTGGGAAACGTATAGTTGGCCGGCAGTCGCACGACCACTTCCCCGCCTCCGGCTGCCAGACTCCCACGCAACGTTCCGATCTCAGGACCAGGCGGGATGCCCTCGCCCGTGAGCGGTTCCCAGACCACCTTATTGAGATCGATGATGGTTTGATCCTTCCCAAATGACAGGGGTTGCTTGTTGGTAGCCACTTTGTCCTCGGCGCTCCCGTTTACAACGCCGGCAAAAACAAGAAAGAGCACGATGAGTAATACCCGGAAACCTTGTGGGAAAGCTCGACCGTCTTGATCTGAGTAGGACGAGTTGGTTTGCATCTTTCCTCCTTGCTGACTTGACTTCACATCATCTAGGAACTTTTCCAAGTTTTTGCCCTGTACTGAGACAGACGTCCATGCTAGCGAACCTCACAGAGGGAGAGAAGCGGTTCTGTTGGACCGGCATCGAGGAATGACTGCTGGTCGAGTCGTCTCCTAGGACTTTTCTGGAAAATTCAATTGCCAGGACACGCCAAACCGGTCACTGCACCAGCTGAAGCGCCGACTGAAGCCGTAGTTGTCCGGCGGCATGAAGACCTTCCCCCCATCGGCGAGTTTGGCGAACGTCGAATCCAGTTCCTCGGCAGATGTGAAGTCGACGAACAGCGAGATCGACGGCGTGAACGTGAACTCGTGCTTCACGTAGCTGTCGCTGAAGACCAGTCGATGACCGTTCAGGTCGAAATGCGCCACCTTCACGGTGCCTTCAGTGCCCGGCTCCCCCGGCCCGTACCGTTCAATCCGTTCGATGCGCGCGCTTGGAAAAACGGATTCGTAGAGGGCCATCGCTTCCTGCGCGTTGCCTTCTTGGAACATGAGAAACGTCGAGACAGTAGCTGCGGGCTTCTGTTGAGTAAGCGGCATAGTCCGACTCCACTGATGTATGAAGTGAGCTGCAAGGGGACATAGGGGTAGTCCCTTGTCTCTTTTCGAACCTAAGCCATGGACACTATCGTCAGTGAGAGGTCCCGTGTCAAATACCACGTCGAGAACCATGCCCTCCCAAGCCTTGGTTTCATATTGGAGAAAGTCACCCAGAGCAATGCAAACCCATGAACGAAGCCAGCCTTGTGTTCCAAGGCAGGGACTTAGGATCGGCTCTGCATCGCCAACACACACCTGCAGAACGATGCACAGCTCCGTCAGGCGCCGGCCGTGGCTGGGACTAACTCGAGGCGCGCCCTTCCAACGCCAGAAGGGCGCGCTTTTTCGACAAGCCCCCGGCGTAGCCGGTAAGCGAACCGTTCGAGCCGACGATGCGGTGGCAGGGCACAATGATACCGATCGGGTTGCGGCCGGTGGCTGCGCCGGCCGCTCGCGCGCTACCGGGATAACCTGCGCGCTGTGCCAGTTCGGCATACGCGATGGTGTGACCGAACCGGACACCCACAATCGCCTTCCAGACCGCGCGCTGAAATGGTGTGCCTTGCGGCGCGAGTTTGACCGTAAACCGCGTCCGCTTGCCGTCGAAATATTCCGACAGTTCGTGCTTGGCCTGGCGGAGCGGTGCATGCTGATCGGTTCGTTTCCATGTCTCGTCGATGCGGGGGTGATACTTCTGCCCGGTAAAATAGACGCCCGTCAACGCGTGGTCATCCGCAACCAGCAATATGCGTCCACGGGGGCTTTGATAGTAGTCGTAGTACAACATGATCACTCCTTGGTCAGTGAATGCCAGAGCTGCATCACGGCATACGCGCGCCACGGCCGCCAGGCTTCACCGACTTCGAGCACGCGACGTGCATCGTTCTCCTTCAGCGCCTTCATGACGCCGAGATCGGTATGGGGAAATGCATCCGGCCATGCAAGCGCCCGCATGGCGATATACTGCGCCGTCCACTCCCCTACTCCGGGCAGCAAGCGCAGCCGCTCTAATGTCGCATCGAGATCCGTGTGAGGCGTCAGGATCAGGTCGCCGTCCGCTACGGCGCGCGCAAGCGCGACCACCGTGCGTGCGCGCGCCGCCGGCATGCCCAGTCGCGCGATGAGGTCGACCGCCACTCCGGCCACGCGCGCCGCGGAGGGAAATACCGTCGTCAGAGCCTCAAACGGCGTCTCGATCGGATCCCCCAACGCGGCAGCGAAGCGACCCGCAATGGTCCGTGCCCCAGCTACTGTGACTTGTTGCCCAATAATCGCGCGTACCGCGACTTCGAATCCGTCGAACGCGCCGGGAACACGCATGCCGGGACGACGCTGCGCCAACTCGCCCAACACCTTCGCTACCTCGATCGGATTGCAAGAGAGATCCATAAGCGTCTTGATACGTCCAAGCAGAGGAGGTAGAACCAGCGCGAGCGGTGAAGAGGCAACGACATGGAGCGCCTGTTTTGTCGGCGACAATCCGATCTCGATCCATCCCAGATGGTCCTTGCCCTCCGATGTCACACGCACCGTGCGGCGGTAACAAAAGCGATCGAACATCTCGACACCGGCTATCGCCCGCGCGCTGAGAAACGCCCTCATCGCCGGCCAATCGTAGGGCGGACGGAAACTGAGATCGAAGCGCAGGGCATCGGCGACCGGCATCGCCTTATCATTCGCGCGCCGGCGCAACTGTCCAGGCTGCAAGCGATAGCGTTGCCTGAAGAGCGTGTTGAAGCGTCGCAGACTTCCAAAACCGCTCGCAAACGCGACTTCGGTGACCGGCAAATTGGTATCGGTGAGCAGGCGTTTGGCGAGCAGCAGGCGCTGCGTCTGAGCGAACTCGACGGGCGAGACACCGAACTCGGCGGCGAATGTCCGGCGCAAATGTCGGTCGGTGATGCCCAGGCTCGATGCAACGCTTCCCAATCCATCACAATCGAGCGCGCGATCTTCGATCAGGCCCGCGGCGGCCTGTGCCAAGCGCGTGGTCGCATCCACACTCGCATTGCCCGGCGCGAGCTCGGGACGGCAACGCAGACAAGGCCGGTAGCCGGCGACTTCGGCCGCAGCGGCGCTCGGATAGAAACGGCAGTTCTCAAGCCTGGGCGGTTTCACTGTGCAGACCGGGCGGCAATAGATGCGTGTCGACGAGACCGCGACAAAGAAGCGTCCGTCGAAGCGAGCATCGCGCGATCGAAGCGCGCGATAGCAAGTGGTGGGATCGAGCGTCATGGGAAGATTATAACTATCGCCTTCGAGGGCCTGCTCGCCGTTTTCGGACATGACGACCCGAGTCGAAACCTAGGTCTGAACCACACAGATGAGGTTGCCATCGGGGTCTGCTGACACCACGAAATCGTCACCTGGACGATATCGCCATGAACACCGAGTCGCTCCGATCTTGATCAACGGCTCCACTATCATACTCCCGGTCGTTCGTATAGAGATCGAGATGCAATCGACTTCGTTTGCCCGTCAGCTTTTCTGCCACCCAAGCCGATGACACATCTTCCCGAAATTCCCGATTTACCCACTCTTGGTTAATGCCGCTTTCAGCACCTTGAAAATTCGCTCGTCGTCCGACTGGGCTACATTGAAACGTACGAAGCCGTTGGCCGTTCGAGAGAGGCTGAATGCGTTGCCGGGAGCCAAAACAACGCCAGCCGTTAAGGCGCTGCGGGCAATATCCGCCGCATCGACGCCCTTCGGGAGGCTGCACCAGAGAAACATGCCTGCCTGCTGCTCTATCCATGGCGTGATGCCGATCGCCTTCAGGCGGGCGATGGTTTTGCTCATGGCGCGTGAAAGCCGCGCGCGAACCGCATCCATGTGCTTCCGATAGCTGCCGTCCTTCAGAAGCGCCAGCACCAGCTCGGCTGAACACCGTCCGCTGCCGAAGGACGTGGCGATCTTGAGGTCCGTCAATCCTTCGATCCAATCGCGCGGAGCCGCGATGAAGCCGCAACGCACCGACGCCGAAAGCGATTTGGAAAAACTCCCGATATGGACGACCCGCTTGAGACCGTCAAAGGCAGCCAACCTTGGGGCAGGCCTGTGTTCAAAATCGGTAAAAATGTCGTCCTCGATAATGGTCAATCCAGATTGATCTGCGATCTTCAGCAATCGGTGCGCGACGACGGGGGAGAGGATCGCGCCGGTCGGATTGTGAAGGGCGGAATTCGTGATGTACAGGCGCGGCCGATGTTCGGCTAACGCCTGCGCAAAGAGATCGATGTCCGGTCCGGACGGTGTATAGGGGACGCCGATAACCTTGGCCCTATGAACGCGCAGCAACGCATGAAAGTTGAAGTAGCAGGGATCGTCCACCAGCACCGTATCGCCAGGTTGGAGCAGAAAGCGGCACAAAAGATCGATCGCCTGTGTGCCGGATTCCGTCAGCATGATGTGTTCGGGGGACACTTCTATGCCGTGCTCACCCATACGTCGGGCGAGGAGCCGGCGCAGGGGCGGCAATCCGAGCGGCGTTCCATAATCGGTGAGTGTGGCGCCATCCGAACGCGCCAACGTCCGGAGCGCACGGCGCAAGGCTGTCTCAGGCATCCATGATGCCGGCAGCCACCCACAACCGGGTTTCAGAATGTTATGGCCGGCTTCCAACGACTGGCGCGAGATCCAGAGCGGGTCGACCGCGCGGTCGAGTTGAGGGCCGATCTCCGCCAACGACAGTGGAGCGAGCGGCGCCACGACATAGAACCCCGAGCCCGGACGGGAGCGGATCACGCCTTCCGCCGCAAGACGCTCATAGGCTTCGACGATCGTGGATTTCGAAACCTGCATGGTCTTGGCGAAGGCGCGGACTGACGGCAACTGTGCTCCAGGTGTCAAGGTGCGCCGGGCTATTCTCTGCCTGATGATCGCCATGACGTGGCCGATCAACGTGACGCCATCCTCATTCCTTATCGTTTGACTCTCCATCCGTACTGCTCCGATCGCCATGACAGTTTTGCGGAATTGTATCCGACCGTCTCTGGAACCGCCATGCCTTCGGTCCTATACAACACGAACACGAACGGGGGCCATGGATGGACAAAACGGTGAGCGGCTGGGTCAACGGGTTTCTTGGCGTATTGATTTTCAGCGGTTCGCTACCGGCCACGCGGGTAGCGGTGATGGATTTCGATCCTGTCTTCCTGACCGTCGCGCGGGCGGCCATCGCCGGGCTGTTGGGAATTGCGCTCCTGATGACGTTCCGCGAAAAGCGTCCTGCGCGCAGCGACCTGCGCTCGCTGGGCATCGTGGCGTTCGGTGTCGTGGTGGGCTTTCCTCTGCTGTCGGCGCTGGCGCTCACACATATCACCTCCGCTCATTCCATTGTCTTCATCGGTCTCTTGCCGCTCGCAACGGCGATCTTCGGTGTGCTGCGCGGTGGTGAGCGTCCACGCCCGGCCTTTTGGCTGTTCTCGTGCCTGGGCAGCGCACTTGTAGCCGGCTTCATGATGACGCAAGACTTTTCAGCCTCGCCGGTCGGAGATTCCCTAATGCTGACAGCGATTGTCGTCTGCGGGCTGGGCTACGCGGAAGGGGCCAGACTGTCTCGCAAACTTGGGGGCTGGCAGGTGATCTCCTGGGCGCTCGTGTTGTCGTTGCCGATCATGCTGGTGTCGGCGATCATCACCGCGCCGCCTACTTTTATGGAAATAGGCTGGCCCGCGTGGATCGGCCTCGTCTATGTCTCGCTGTTCAGCATGCTGATCGGGTTTGTGTTCTGGTATCGCGGGCTGGCGCAAGGCGGCATCGCCGCCGTAGGACAATTACAACTCTTCCAACCGTTCTTCGGCTTCGGATTGGCGGCTACGCTGCTGCATGAGCAGGTCAGTCCCGTTATGATCGCTGTGACGACCGCTGTCGTCTTGTGCGTCGTCGGCGCGAAGAAATTTGCGAAATAGAAGATAGAAACAAATCGATACTAGCTATTTTCGCAGCGGGCTTGGACCTGCCGTCAAATTCTGGGCATCTTGTCGTCAACGTCCCAGGCACCAGATCTGAGCAGTCCGAAGAGTTTTCTAAACTCTATTTTGCTTCCTTCATATCAACCTTGCCTTCGTTGTCCCAGAGGAGGCGATAAAAGGAGATTCGCTCCTCGTCGCGCTCCATTCACGAAAAAGAGTCCTGTTGTTTCATGAACGCTTCCGCACGTTTCGCCATCTCGTCGGAAGGTACGTCCTCCACATGCGTGGCGAAGTGCCAGTGATGTCCGAAGGGATCTTCCAAGCTGCAGGAACGATCGCCGTAGAACTTGTTCTCAACCGGAGTGATCACCTTCGCGCCGGCCGCGACGGCCTGTTTCACAAACGCGTCTACGTCCTGCACGTACACCATGATGCTTACGGGCGAGCCCCCGAACGATTGAGGGCTCTTGCAATTCATCTCAGGGAATTCATCCGCCAGCATGATGAGCGCCTGTCCGATCTTGATTTCCGCATGGCCCACGGATCCATTGGGACCTGCGATGCGCATGACTTCCATCGCGCCGAACGCCTTCTGATAAAACTCCAGCGCGCGGGCGGCATCCTTGATGATGAGATATGGCGTCGCGCCTTCGTAGCCCGCTGGAATTGCCTTTACCTTACCTGCCATAAATAACCTCCTTATTGAGAGAACGGAACCGCTCCGCGCTGCTGTATCTTCTTCCGAACGTGAACTCGAAAGTCGACCGACTTCAATCACAATGCCCAGCGTGGCAGCCTGGTTGTGTGCGTGATGGATGCCTCTCGATCTCGCCCATCGGCGCACGTCTTCTGCGTCTGGTTGTGCGGCGTTACTCCCCAATGGGACCCGGTTTCGGTGGTCGTTCAGCATACTGCGGTGCATGACCGCCAATTTCATGCCACGGAGCCTTCGACCCGACAAAGATGTGCATGGTGATCCGAACGCCAGGATCTCCATCTACACTACCCAGAGTCACCCCATGGAGCTTCCCATTATAGAGTCCACAGAGCGTCGAGCCACACACTCGACAGAACCCTAGGCCCCACCCTTCAACTGAACGATAATGAGTCACATCGTGTTCGCCGAGTTTCCATGAAAACGAGTCTGCATCCACTTCGGCATATGCAGACGACGCGCTACTAAAGGCCTTACGACAGTCGGGACAGTGACAACATCGTGCGTTTCGTAGCGAGCCGTCAATCTCGTAACGAACCGCCCCGCAACGACATCCCCCTCGAATTGTCATGGGGCTCCTTTCGCTCACACAGGAGTTACAGCAATTGCCCAATTTGACCGAACCCAAACGCGCCGATCACAGCGTCTCTATCGAGTAAACGATTAGCGTCCTGTGCCCGATGTTGCCAAGAGCGATACGCCGATCCCGGATGTTCTGTTGCGCCTTCATAGCCCTTCGGAATCGCATCCACTTTGCGAGACATAGATCATCTCCTTTTTGAGAGAACGGACTTGAGGGAACCCTCTCGGACCGATTCGTTTTAGATCACCAACATTTTAAGACGGTTTCAAGATGAACCTCCGACTGGAGGACCGACGTTTTAGAGCCCATAGATAGAACCTATTGTCCATGGCACGTTTCCCCATAATAAGGCACCAAACACGTTACGGCATCTAAACTTAAGGCCCCACGGACTCATCACCCGAACGTCGTGACCTTGCCACTGTGTAAGTCATAGACAGCGCCGACGACCTTCAGCGTTCCCTTCTTTACCGAACCGGCCAGGATCGGCTCCAGACGCGTGAGCCGCTCCACACCCCGCTCAACGTTGGCTTTGATGGCGTTATCGAGTATGTTGCCCTGCTTATTCTTCACCGATGCCACGGCCGGCCTGATCAGATCGACAAGACCGCCGATGGAACCAGGCAGGGTGTCTTTGGCGTCAATGTGCTTGATGGCAGCCTTGACCGCGCCGCACTGGCTATGACCCAGCACCAGGATCAGCCGTACGTCGAGTTCCGCAACCGCATACTCGATGCTTCCCTTCACGGAATCGCCTGCGCCGGTGATGACGTTTCCGGCCACACGAACCACGAAAAGGTCTCCTATGCCTTGATCGAAGATCAGTTCAGGCGCAACCCGCGAGTCCGCGCAGCAAACGATAACGGTGATGGGAGCCTGACCCTCCGCCAGTGGCACGAAATCCTCCGGCTTCCGGCGCGGATGAGCGAGATCCCCCTCCATGAACCGCTTGTTGCCCTCGAACAATTGAGCCAGCACCGTATCCGCATCCCGTCCGCCCGTCGGTAGATCGGCTGCCCGTCCCATCGTCGAAAGGGCGAGACCGGTCGCGCCGGCCGCTAGTCCGGAAAGCCGCATAAACTCACGCCGAGACACCGGTTTCGGAACTTGCATGACATGCCTCCTTCAAAATCAACAGTCAGGTTCAACACCCTTCTCCTTTGACAGCACCAAGCATTCCGTTTTCCGGGAAAGAACCGATCTCTTTTCCATGGCAAAGCTCACAAACGTTCGCAAATAAGGATTTTCGTTTTCTCCTTTCCAAAAGACTCGTACGGGCAAGAACATGTCCCTAATCGGAACAAATCGAGTGTGATGCGAGGCAATGTTTTGAGATCCAGCGATGGTTAATGCAACCCCTCTTCCTGTCGCCACTAGAATTGGGCAACATTCTCCATCGCCTTTCACGTAAATCTTAGGCCTCCTGCTCATCCCTTTGATCAGACGGGCGACTCTGTCATGCCATTCCTCGACCTCTCCTCGGTGATGAAGAATGATCGTGTCATCCTTCAGGTCGGAAAGCTGAATTTCCTTTCGTGTTGATAGCGGATGTTTTTTGTGAAGAAGAACACCCAAATTTTCTGAATCGACCTCATGGCTTTCGATCTCGGGGTCGGAGATCACTCCTTCCACAAAGCCCACATCAAGACACCCATTCTTTACGAGCTTGACGATTTCTTTACTCGTTTTCTCTCGAAGATCCAGCGTGATTTTTGGGAAACGAACTTGAAACTCGTCAATAACCGCAGGGAAGCGAGCCATAAATGCCGCCCTCGAAAATCCAATCTTAAGGACGCCGGTCGTCTTTTTCCCGACGGCACGGACATCCGATTCAATCCTTGAAATAGCCGACGCAATCTCCCGTGCTTCTCTCAGAAGCAGAACGCCCGCTCCGGTCAACCGAACGCGTCTCGTAGTTCTTTCAAACAACTTGGTGTCCAGTTCATGTTCCAACGAAGCAATAAGTCTCGTAAGTGGCGGCTGAGACATCCCGAGAATCTCGGCACTTCTTCTAAAGTTTAGTTCCTCGGCAACAACGATGAATGCCTTCAACTTGCCAACGTCCATGCTGCATTATTACCTTTTCAGTATCAATAGATCAATGAATGAGGAACGATCGAAGTCAGCGTCCATGCTACTATCGCGACGCGGTAACAATTCGAAGGGATTACATGATGGAACTTCGGGAGGAGCGTGGAACGCCGAGTTTTACGAGATGGGGAAATGTCACAAGAGAACAAAATGGCGAGGGATTTTTTTGATAAACAGGCTTCGGAGACCTATGATCAACGTATCAAACCGATCGCCCCGAGCATCGATAACCTGCATTTCTTGATACGCTTGATCCTGAAAGACCTCCCCTCCGACGCACACATTCTCTGCGTCGGAGTCGGAACCGGAACGGAGATCTTGGAATTAGCGCACACGTTTCCTTCTTGGCGGTTTACCGGGATCGATCCCTCCGCATCGATGCTCGATGTCTGCCGGAAGCGCCTGCAGCAGAGCGGGCTTCTGACTCGTTGTGAGTTGCGTCATGGATATCTGTCGGACCTGCCGATGATCGAACAGTTTGACGCCATTCTCTGTCTGCTCGTGGCTCATTTCATCAAAGATAGCCAAGAACGACAGGCCCTCTTCAATGGAATGGCGGCACGGTTGAAGGTGGCTGGGTATGTGATCCATGCAGAAATTAGCTACGATCTGTCGGGAGATGAATTTCCGGACATCGGTGAAAAATGGAAAGCCCTCCACAGGGCGGCAGGCGCATCGGAAGAACGGGTGGCGAATATTCTAAAAACATTACAAGAGGACGTCGCAGTGTTGCCGCCCGCCTCGACGGAACATCTGTTCCGGAGTAGCGGATTGCCGATGCCGATCCCGTTCTTCCAGTCACTGCTCATCCGGGCTTGGTACGCCCAAAAAATGCAGAACCGTTGATGGCGCTTTTTGCCCTGAGGCAGTCGCAGAATCAACCTGTCGATTTTCAGTTCATCTTATTATGTCACCGGAGGGAGGTTACTCATGAAATATCTATTGCTGGTCCACCACAACGAAGACATGTTTAACAAGATCCCAGAAACCGAACGGAAGGACATGCTCGCGGAATCAATCCGGCTCTGCCACCAGCTCGACGGGAAAGGGCAATACGTTCATGCCTCCCCGCTGCGATCTGAGGCGACAGGAATCGTCGTTCGGGTGCGCAACGGAAAGGCGACGGTCACCGATGGGCCATTCGCCGAGACGAAAGAGCAGCTCGCCGGCTACTTTCTCATCGAAGCCCAGGATCAGGATGACGCCGTTCGTATCGCCAAGCTGGTGCCGGGCGCTCGGATCGGGACAGTCGAAGTGAGGCCACTAAGAGAGATCACCGGTCTGCCGGGCGAAGAGAAGCAACCATGACTTCATGATATCCGGTGCAGTCATCGCCTTTTGATTCTCTCACCAAGCCAACGGCAAGCCCACCGAACAGAGGCCTCCGCAAGCCGGTGGAATGCCCCCTATTGAGCCGCGACAATCCGATGCGTCATACTACGCGGAAACTATGGATCCCACTTTTGCATCGCCGGATGGCGCGCTGACCGAGCGGCACCAGGCGCTCTTGGAGGTCGCGGAAGCGATCTCGGCGCACCGCGATCTACACGAACTTTTTCGAGATCTCGTTCAGCGGCTCTCCCGCGTGATGCAGGTGAATTTCGTGTCTCTCTCCTTGCACGACCCGATGCGCAACCATATCCGCCTCCAGACCATTCAAGCGAATGTGCCGGCTGAGCTCTTGGGCGGCCATGAAGAGCCTGTCGATGAAACTCCCGCCGGCTTGGTCTTCCTCACGCAGCGGCCGGTTCTCGTGTCCGACCTTGCCGCCGAACATCGCTGGCCGCAAGTCCTTCATCGCATGCGGGAGGACGGCGTCAATTCATTTTGCGTCGTTCCCTTGACCACCGCCGTGCGACAACTGGGCGCCATGGGATTTTCGAGCCTGCGGAGAGACGCCTATAGCGAGTCGGACGTGGAGTTTCTCCGGCAGGTCGGGAAGCAAGTCGCAGTGGCGGTCGACAACGTCCTGCACCATCAGGATCTGGTCAGTGATCGGGATCGACTGCGCCTTCTGCTGGAGGTCACGGAATCCATCGCTTTACATCACGACGCGGACCGCTTTTTGCGCGATCTCGCGCAGCGGCTTCCCCGCATCGTGCCCTTCGACTACATCAACATCGTGCTGCACGATCCGGCCAAGAATGTCATGCGGCTCCGGTTGTTGGTCACGTCGATGCCCGCAACGATCAAGCCGGGTCTCGAATTGCCGATCGAGGAGTCCCCCGGCGGTCTCGTCTGGAAAACGCAGCAACCGTTGACCGTGCCCGACATTGCGAGCGAACGTCGCTTCTCCAAATTGATCGCAATGCTGCGGGAGAACGGCGTCCAGTCTTTTTGCGTCGTGCCGCTGACCACCGCGAACCAACGCCTCGGCGCCCTGGGATTCGGCAGCCTGGAGCGCCGAACCTACGACGTATCCGAGATCGAATTCATGCACCAAATCGCGAAACAGGTGGCCATCGCCGTCGAAAATGCGTTGAACTACGAACGAGCGCAGTCCACTCAATCGCAACTCACGCGTGAGCGTGATCATCAGCGGTTGCTGCTTGAAGTGAACAATGCCGTCATCACCCATCTGGATCTCAACGACTTGTTCACGGCCGTCAGTGAGTGCTTGAGAAAAGTGATCCAGCACGACGGCTCCAGCCTGCTGCTCTGCGACGAACGGACCGGCGAGTGGCGTATTCACGTATTGGATTTTCAGAGAAACGAAAGTTTCATCGAGGAAGGAACACTCGAAGAAAGTACGGAGTCCCCGTCCTGCCTCGCGATCAACACGGGCAAAGCCGCGTTGTTCAGAGAACCGGATCTGAAAGAGATGGCAAGCTCTTCGCCTTGCGCGCAGAACCTCCTTGACCGTGGCGTGAAATCGTTCTGCTCTCTCCCGCTCCTTGCGCACAAACGCGCATTAGGCGCATTGAACGTGGGGCGACGAAGAGATGACGGCTTTACGTCGGAGGACGTCGAGTTGCTCGGCCAGGTCGCGCAGCAAGTCGCCATTGCGGTCGAGAACGCCTTGGCTTATAAGCAGATTGCCCAACTGAAGGACAAGTTAACGGAAGAAAAACTGTATCTTGAAGAAGAAATTCAGACCAACTACAACTTTGAAGAAATTGTCGGCGAGAGCCGCGCGCTCAAACAGGTCCTCAAGCAGATCGAGACGGTCGCCCCCACGGACTCTACG
The DNA here is from genome assembly GCF_001458775.1 of Candidatus Nitrospira nitrificans. Classification (NCBI taxonomy): domain Bacteria; kingdom Pseudomonadati; phylum Nitrospirota; class Nitrospiria; order Nitrospirales; family Nitrospiraceae; genus Nitrospira; species Candidatus Nitrospira nitrificans. The sequence goes on along the minus strand of NZ_CZPZ01000032.1, from coordinate 208,134 downwards.
GTCTTGATCCTGGGCGAAACGGGCAGCGGGAAAGAGCTCGTCGCTCGCGCGCTCCACAATTTGAGCACCCGGCGGGAGCGCACGTTCGTGAAGCTGAATTGCGCCGCGATTCCGACCGGCTTGCTCGAAAGCGAACTATTCGGGCACGAAAAGGGAGCCTTCACCGGGGCGATTGCGACCAAGGTCGGCCGGTTTGAATTGGCCGACCGAGGAACGCTGTTCCTCGACGAAGTCGGAGAAATTCCCCTGGAACTCCAGGTCAAGCTTCTCCGAGTGCTCCAGGAGCAGGAATTCGAACGGCTGGGTGGCACTCGCACGATTCGTACGAACGTACGGGTCGTCGCGGCCACCAATCGCGACCTCGATCAAATGGTGGATGAACAGAAGTTTCGCAGTGACCTCTACTACCGGCTCAAAGTCTTCCCCGTTACCGTTCCCCCGCTGCGCGAGCGTGTAGAGGACATCTCTGTCCTGGCCCGACACTTTGCCCATAAATTCGCCATGCGGATGAAGAAACGCGTTGAAACGATTCCTGTCGAAGCGATGAAAGCCATGCAGGCCTATCCCTGGCCGGGTAACGTGCGCGAACTGGGAAACTTCATCGAACGGGCAGTGATTTTGTCGACCGGCTCCGATCTGGTCGTGCAACTGTCTGAGCTCAAGTCACCGACGACTGCGTCGCACGATTCGGTCTTGACGCTGGAAGCGGCCGAGCGGAAGCACATTCTGCACGTATTGCGTGATTCGAAGTGGACCCTCGGTGGTCCCGGGGGGGCCGCCGCTAGGCTCGGAATGAAACGGACGACTCTCCATTCCAAGATGCGGAAGCTGGGCATTGTCCGTCCATCGTAGCCTCTACTTCTCTGTCGAGATCCCTGGAATATCCCCGTGTCGATATTTCGTCATCTGACGAATAGACGACGAATGGACTTCGTCACCCTCACCTTATTTCCTTCCACACTCAAGGTAGGGTTCATAACAGTTCATTTTCATATTCATATAGTTGAGAGCGCCGTCTTTGTTCAAACTTTGACTGGAACAGTCATTGCTGTTCCCTCAAAACATAGCATTGATCGGAGGTCTACATGATGCTCGGGTACAAGCACGTTGGAGGTTGTTCTCATGAATCGTCGTAACTGGATCGGAACAGTCTTGCTTCTCGCATTGGTACTCTCCACGGGCATCGGGCTGATCGCCTGGAAGTATGAATCCATTCAAGATTCCGTTGCAGCCTCTGCCAACCAACCGGAGCCGATGGAATCCATCACGGTCGCCGTCGCGCGCGAGATGGATCATCGCCAGACCACCACCTCCATCGGAACGGTTCTGGCCTTACGCTCGGTCATGCTGAAGAACGAACTCGCCGGAACGGTCCGTGAAGTCCGGCTCACGCCGGGCCAGATCGTGGAAGCCGGCACCTTGCTGGTCGCGCTCGATGTTTCCGTCGAAGAAGCCGAACTCAAGGCGCAGGAGGCGCAGGCCGCTCTTACCAGGACGGTGCTCACTCGCCGACAGAACCTCAATCAGGAACTCGCCACGACTCAGGAGGAAGTCGACCGGGCTCGCGCCGATTTGGATATTGCCCGGGCCCAAATCGCCCGCACCAGGGCGATCATCGCCAAGAAGACCCTCCGTGCGCCGTTCCGGGCGCGCGTCGGCATCGCCGATGTTCACCCCGGTCAATATCTGGACGAAGGGACCTTGCTCACGACGTTGCAGGGCGTCGGCGAAGCGGTCCATGTCGATTTCACGGTTGCCCAGCAGGTTGCGGCCGGCTTACGGAGCGGCGAGACGGTCGACGTGCTGGCGCCGGGCGAAGCCCTCGCCATCAAAGCCGCCATCGTCGCGCTCGATGCGCGCGTGGATCCCACGACTCGAAATGCCGTGGTGCGGGCGCGGGTGGAGGATACGCGCCATCTGCTGGCCCCCGGCGCGTCGGTTCGGGTTCAAGTTCCCGTCGGCCTCTCGCGCAAGGCCGTCGCCATCCCGGTCAGCGCGCTGCGCAAAGGGCCAGGGGGCGATCAGGTGTTCGTAATCGCGCCGGACCAGGATCTCAAGACTCGAGCGCATGTGCGGCGAGTGGAAAGCGGCACGATGGTCGGCGATCAAGTCGTGATTCACGCCGGACTCGACGTCGGCGAGACCGTTGCCGCGTCGGGATCGTTCAAGTTGCGCGAAGGCGTGCTCGTCGCGATTGCGCCCGACTCTTCCTCGCAAAAGCAGGCCCAAGCGCGAACGGTCCACAACGACTGAATCGATTCACCCGTCGAAGAAGAAATAGGGATATACCCATGCGATCCTTCACCGATATCTTCGTGAAACATCCGGTCCTGGCCGTGGTCATCAATCTTGTCATCATGCTTGCAGGATGGCGGGCGCTCATGACCCTGCCGGTGCAGCAATATCCGAAGATCGAAAGCTCATCGGTCATCATCACAACCGTCTACTACGGCGCGAGCGCCGAGACCGTGCGCGGGTTCCTCAGCACGCCGATCGAGCGGGTGGTCTCCGCGATCAGCGGCGTCGACTACGTGGAGTCGACGAGTCGAGCCGGTGTCAGTACCGTGACCGTGCATTTGAAGTTGAACCACAGCAGCACGGCGGCCCTCGCCGAAGTCACGGCACGGCTCCAACAGGTGCGCGCCGAATTGCCGCCTCAAGCCGAACCACCCGTCATCGAGGTCCAGAGGGCCGACCGGCCGTATGCCTCGTTCTATCTCAGCTTCACGTCGACGGAACGCCCGGTCCCGGCTCTCACTGATTGGCTCCTGCGCACGTTGCAACCGCAATTCTCGACGCTGTCCGGCGTGCAGAAGGTGACCATCGAGGGAGGCCGTCAGATCGCCATGCGCATCTGGATCGATCCGGACCGTCTTGCCTCGTTCAATCTCTCGCCGGGTGATGTGCAAGGCGCGCTGCTCCGGAACAACTATCTGGCCGCGGTGGGACGGACGAAGGGCAACTTCGCCCAGATCAACCTGCTCGCGAATACCGACCTGCGATCGGCCCAGGAATTCGAGGAGCTCATCGTCGCGGACAGGGGCGGCGCCATCGTCCGGCTAAAAGATATTGCGAAGGTCGAGCGAGAGGCCGAAGAAGCGGACATGGTCGCAAAGTACAACCAGGCTCAGGGTGTGTATCTTGGGATCTGGCCCGTGCCGGGCACGAACGAGATCGATATCGCGCACCGGCTCCGCGACGAGATGGAACGCATCCGGCCGACCCTGCCGAGCGACATCGACATGAAACTCGTGTGGGACGGCACGATGTTCATGCGAAACGCGCTGGCGGAAATCACCAAGACGTTGTCGGAAACGATTCTCATCGTCGCGGTGGTGGTGTTTCTCTTCATGGGATCGGTGCGCACGGCGCTCGTGCCGCTCGTGGCCATGCCGGTGTCGCTGATCGGGGCCGCTATCTTCATGTTCGCGTTCGGCTTCAGTCTCAATCTTCTGACGCTGCTCGCCATCGTCTTGTCGGTCGGGCTGGTCGTGGACGATGCGATCGTCGTCGTTGAAAACGTGGAACGGCATGTGCGTCTGGGGCGATCGCGAATCGAGGCGGCGTTGATCGGCGCGCGCGAGCTCGTCGGCCCGATCATCGCGATGACGATTACCCTCGCGACGGTCTATACCCCCATCGCCTTTCAAGGCGGGCTGACCGGGTCCCTGTTCCTGGAATTTGCCATCACGCTTGCGGTCGCCGTGGTCCTGTCCGGTGTCGTCGCGATCACGCTCTCGCCGGTCATGAGTTCCCGGTTCGTGCATCCTCAAGGAAAAGAAGGCCGGCTGACGGCCTTCGTCAATCGACGCTTCGAAGAGGTGCGGCGTCTGTACGCGAAACTGCTCGACGGGGCGCTCACCATGCGCTGGGGCATCGTCACGGCGGCACTCTTAATCATGGCATCAATCTGGCCGCTGTATCTCTTTTCGCGCCAAGAACTCGCCCCCGTGGAGGATCAGAGCCACATCAGCCTTTTCTTCGAAGCATCGCCTGACTCCACGTTGGCGGCCACGAACCGTGAGCACCTACAGATCGTACGAGCGATCACGGCATTCCCTGAAACGGAATTCACATGGGGGCTCACAACCGCCTGGGGTGGCTTCGGGGGATTGGTCGCGAAGGACTGGCATGAACGGACGCGTTCCACCGAGCAGATGTACGGCGAAGTCTACGGCGCCGTCTCGCAGGTGCCCGGACTGCGCGTGTTTCCCCGATTGGACCCGCCCTTGCCGACGCCCGGTCAGTACGATGTCGAGTTGGTGCTGGAAAGCGACCTGCCGGCTGAGCAATTGCTCGACACGGTCGGCGCCGTGCTCGGGGCCGGCTGGCAAAGCGGCAAGTTCATGTACGTGGACACCGATCTCAAAATCGATCTCCCTGAGGCGCGTGTCATTCTCGACCGCGAGCGTCTGGCCGACTTAGGGTTTGATCTGGCGGGCGTCGGCCGGGAGCTCGGCACCATGCTCGGCGGGGCCTATGTCAACCGGTTCAACTATTTCGATCGCAGTTACAAAGTTATCCCGCAGCTCGGGGACAGCGACCGCGCGACCGTCGGTCCCCTGCTCGATTTGAAGATCAAGACGCCGGGCGGCCAGCTGGTGCCGGTGTCCACGTTCACGCACATCGAGACGAGCACCGCGCCTCGCACCTTGAACCGCTTTCAACAGCGCAACTCCGTTCGGATCTTCGGCGGCGTGAAACCGGGCGTGACGAAGGAAGAAGGATTGCGTGTCCTCGAGACCGCGGCGGCGGCAGGGGGGTCACGCATCGTCCTCGACTATGCCGGCGAATCGCGGCAACTGCGCCAGGAGGGAGCGGCGCTTACCGTGACGCTCGGCTTTGCCGTGGTCCTGATCTATCTGGTGCTGGCCGCCCAATTCAAAAGCTTCCGCGATCCGTTGATCGTTCTGCTGGGATCCGTGCCGCTTGCCATCTCCGGCGCTCTGGTCTTCAGCTTCCTGGACCTGACGACGATCAATATCTATTCGCAGGTGGGATTGATCACGCTGGTCGGATTGATCGCGAAGAACGGCATTCTCATCGTGGAGTTCGCGAATCAACTCCAAGTACGCGGGCTCGCCAAGGCGATGGCGGTGCGCGAAGCCTCGTTGACCAGACTGAGGCCGGTGCTGATGACCTCGGCTGCCACCGTCTTCGGCCATCTCCCGTTGGTGCTGGCGACAGGACCCGGCGCGGCCGCCCGCAACAGCATCGGCATGGTGTTGGTCACCGGCATGACGGTCGGCACGCTCTTCACGCTGTTCGTTGTGCCGGTGTTTTACTCGCTGATCGCGGCCCAGCACCAGCCGGATCTGGAGCCTGAAGAGATCGCGCTCGAGGCCGATGATGCAGAACTGCTCCCGGTTGGAGCACAGAACTGAAGGAAGGTTTGAAAACTTCTTGCCATGCTGAAGATTACCGCGGAGAAGAATCGAAACTCGGTGCGACTCAGACTGGAGGGCAGCCTGACCGGACCGTGGGTCGGTGAACTGGAGCATGAGTGGCGAACCACCCGACCGGCTGATGGACTCCCTCTTGTCGTGGATCTCACGAACGTCACCTTTGTGGGAGAGGACGGCAAGCTCCTCTTGAAGCGGATGTGGAAAGAAGGCGCGCAATTGATTGCCACAGGATGTTGCATCGGTCACCTTGTGAACGAGATCACCCGGTCAGAACCGGATAGGTCTTCCGTCGGATGAGGAAAGAAATGAGTGAGAGCATCATACGCGCGGTCGGTCTGTTCATAGGATCCTGCTTGCTCGTTGCCTGCGCCGTGGGGCCGGACTACCGGCGGCCCCCGACGGAGGTGGAGGACCGGTTTCGCATGGCGGAGGGGCCGGCGGATCTCCCCTCGGTGGCCAACTTGCCCTGGTGGGAGCTTCTGCACGATGCGCAGTTGCAGCAACTCATTCGGTCGGCGCTCGCGGACAACAACGATCTCCGGCGGGCCGTCGCGACCGTCGAGGAATTTCGGGCGCGGGCGCTGATCGCGCGCACCGACTGGTTGCCGCAACTGTCGGTGGCCGCGAACGCGCCGGCCGGGCGCAGCGCGGTGTTTTTGTTTCCCGGCTTTGCCAGTCCGTTTAATTATTACTTGCTCGGCAACCTGTCGTGGGAGGTGGATCTGTGGGGGCGCGTGCGGCGCACGAACGAAGCGGCGCGCGCCGAGCTGTTGTCCAAGGAAGAGAACCGCCGCGCCGTGACGATCCAACTGGTCAGCGCGGTCGCGGAAGCCTACTTCACGGTGCTCCAATTCGATCTTCAGCTCGACATCGCGGAGCGGACGCTCCAGTCGTGGGAAGAGTCGGTGCGGATCGCCCAGGCGCGGTTGCGGCAAGGGATGACCTCCAAGCTGGACGCGGATCAGTTTGAGGCGGAGCGCGCGAATGCCGCGGCCCGCGCGGCGGAACTCCAGCGGCAGATGGTGCAAGCGGAGAACCACCTGAGCCTTTTGCTGGGGCGCACCCCGTTTGCCGTCGCGCGCGGGCGGGCCTTGGACCAGCAAGTGATTCCCCCGGACGTGCCGGCGGGGCTGCCGTCGGAGCTCCTGCAGCGGCGGCCGGATCTGCTGGTCGCGGAGCGCCAGTTGGCGGCCGTCACCGCCCGGATCGGGGTCGCCAAGGCCGAACGCTTCCCCCGCATCACCTTGACCGGGTTGGCGGGGCTCGCGCATCCCGAATTATCGCTGATCTTCACGGAGGCGTCCTCCTTCGGGGTGTTCGGGGCCGGCCTGGCCGCGCCGCTGTTCAACGCGCAAATTCTGGGCTTCCAGCAAGAAGCGATCGAGGCCCAAAGCCAAGAAGCCTTGGCGCAGTACCAACAGACGGTGTTGACCGCCTTTCGCGAAGTCGAGGACTCGCTCATCGCGGTGCGGACGGCCCGCCGCCAGAGCGACGCGCAACAGCAACAAGTGACCGCCTTGCAGTCGGCCCTGAAGCTGGCGGAACTCCGCTACAAGGGCGGGCTGGCGAACTATCTGGACGTGCTCGTGGCCCGACGAAGCCTGTTTGAGGCGGAACTCGCCTGGACCAGCACACGCCGGTTTCTCCTGGCGTCGGTCGTGCAACTGTACAAAGCGCTGGGAGGTGGCTGGTCGCCCGACAATTCCGCTCAACAGCTGCCGACGGCCCAAGTCGTCGAAGCCGGGAAGGGCTAAGGGAACGTCGAAGACATTGCCGACGTAGCGACCTTCCGGCGCGCGACGTGGCGCCCTCGTAATCGTTTGACCCAAGTATGGAAATCACAAAGCGTTTGCGGTGAGGAAGAAATTTGAAGATCGCTGTCGATTTCAGGCCTCCCTGTTCGACTACAGATAACGGATGCACTGGCCAAACCGACAAACGAGACGACATAGGAGGTTGATATGCGAGCCCAAGAAGAACGATCGCGGGCGGAGGCGACCACGAAGAAATAGAGAGGTCTCGCTCAAAGGCCGAGGCCACACGAGCCGGCTGTACAGTCAAACTCATGGTGAGACAAGAAGAAAGGACGATGCTCATGGGATATGTCGATGGATACGTCCTGCCCGTTCCAAGGAAAAACCTGAAAGCGTATCGACGTCTCGCGCAGCAAGCGGCGAAGATCTGGCGCGAGCACGGCGCCCTCGACTACAAAGAGTGCGTCGGCGACGATCTCACAACGAAGATGGGCGTACCGTTTACAAAACACGCCAAGGCCAAAGCCGGCGAGACAGTGATCTTCGCGTACATCCTGTTCACGTCGCGTGCCCACCGCGACCGCGTCAACGCCAAAGTGATGAAAGACCCGCGTATCCATGAGATGTGCGATCCACAGGATATGCCCTTTGATTATAAACGTATGGCCTACGGTGGATTCAAAATCCTCGTCGAGGCCTAGCCGCTTCACGAACGAGCATCATGCTGAGGAACCGGCCGATGCAACCGGCTATCGGTCGTATCGAATGCAGCCTAGCCCATCACCTAACCAAACCAGAAGGAGGCCACCATGCAGGTGAAACGATTGGCGGTAACCACATTGTGCATCATGCTGACTGTCGTGCCGGTTTTCGCAAAAGAGAAAAAGCATGAAAAGGCCATGGACCCGCAGCAGATGATGGAAGTCTGGAAGAAACTGGCTCAACCCGGCGAGCCGCATAAACATTTCGCATCATTGGCCGGCAGCTGGACGACACAGACCAAGGAATGGATGGAGCCGGGCAAGCCACCGACGGAATCCACCGGCACGGCGGAGATGAAGATGCTGCTCGACGGACGATTTCTCTATCAGGAATACAACGCTCAGATGATGGGGCAACCATTCTCCGGCATCGGGATCGATGGCTACGATAATTTGACCAAGAAATACGTGACCGCCTGGATCGATACCATGAGCACCGGCATCTTCTTTATGGAAGGCACGGCAAGCCCGGACGGCAAGACCATTACGCTGCGAGGCTCGCATCCGGAACCGGGGGGCGGGAAGATGACACACCGCGCTGTCTGGAAGATCGCCGATACCGACAACCCCACGTTCGAGATGTACGGCGCCCACGGAAAGGAAAAAGAAATGAAGTTCCTGGAGATCATCTATACCAGAAAACAGTAATCGGGGAAGTTGAGGCGCCCTGTCGATTTTCTTGCGGTCGGACGACTAGCTGCAGAAGCGTTTCTCGCGAAGCTCATTCGTGACGCATATTCTTGATGCGTTCGAGATACGAGCGACGAGGAACGCACAACGGGGAGGCATACTATGAGTAGCGTTCGAGTACTGGTCGGCACCCGCAAGGGTGCGTTCATTCTCACGTCCGACGGAGCTCGCAAGCGGTGGGACGTGCAAGGGCCGCACTTCGGAGGATGGGAGCTGTACCATATCAAAGGCTCACCGGCGGATCCGAACCGGCTGTATGCCTCGCAAACCAGCAGCTGGTTCGGGCAAGTCATTCAACGCTCGGATGACGGCGGGCAAACCTGGAATGCCCCAGGAAACAAACCTGAAGATCTCATGGGGCCCGACGGCACGCCGAAGGGTGAGAGTAATATGTTTGTGTACGACACTTCCGCGGAGACGGGAAAACCGCTCACGACACACCAGCATTATGACGGCTCGCAGCGTCCCTGGGAGTTCAAGCGAGTGTGGCACCTCGAACCGTCGCTGAACGATCCGAACACGGTCTACGCGGGCGTCGAAGACGCGTCGATCTTCAAATCCACGGACGGAGGAAAGACGTGGAAGGAACTGGCGGGGCTGAGAAACGCGAAGGGCCGACTCTGGCAACCGGGGGCGGGCGGGATGTGCCTGCACACGATTTTGTTGGACGATAGCCGTCCGGATCGGATGTACGCGGCCATCTCAGCCGCCGGCGCGTTCCGCAGCGATGACGCAGGCCGGACATGGCACCCTGTAAACAAAGGTCTGAAGTCTCAATACGAGCTCCCCGACCCGGATGCCGAAGTCGGGCATTGTGTCCACTGCATCACGATGCATCCGTCGCGCCCGAACGTTCTGTTCATGCAGAAGCACTGGGATGTGTTGCGGAGCGACGATGCCGGCGAGTCTTGGCACGAGATCAGCGGAAACTTGCCGAGCGATTTCGGATTTCCCATCGCCGTCCACGCCCACGAACCGAACACGATCTATGTCGTGCCGATCAAGAGCGACTCCGAACATTACCCGCCTGAGGGGAAATTACGTGTGTACCGCAGTCGCACCGGAGGCAACGAGTGGGAGCCGCTGACGAAGGGCCTGCCGCAAGAACATTGCTACGTCAACATTCTGCGGGATGCGATGGCGATCGATCAGCTCGATCCCTGCGGCATCTATTTCGGAACGACCGGTGGCCAGGTTTATGGATCAGCCGACGGTGGAGACAGTTGGGAGCCGATCGTACGGGATCTGCCGGCGGTGCTCTCGGTTGAAGTGCAGACACTCTAAAGAAACGTGAAGCGTATCTCGTTAAGCGTGAAGCGTTCAATCCAACGAGATACGAAATACGAACGACGAGATGCGAAATGATCAGAGTAGTGTTGCCGCAACATCTACGAACTCTGGCGCGTGTCAGCGGTGAAGTGACGCTTGAAGTCTCAAGTCCGGTGACGCAACGTGCGGTCCTCGACGCGCTTGAAGCCCGCTATCCAATGTTGCGCGGGACGGTCCGCGATCACGCCACGCTCAAACGGCGTCCCTTCGTCCGGTTCTTTGCCTGCGAGCAGGATCTGTCCCATGAATCGCCGGATGTGCCGCTACCCGACGCCGTCGTAACGGGAAGCGAGCCATTCTTAATCGTGGGAGCCATGGCGGGAGGCTAAGCCACATCAATCATGATAATTCGTCGCATTGCACTGGTTGCCTGGACTTATTGCAGCGACGGAGCATGGGTGCCTCATGGCGGGTGCCAGGGAGTCGGCAGGTGAGACAAATCTTGATGCGGATGTTCGGTCATCCTCATGGCGTACTCGGCAGGCTAGGCGGTGTGATCATGGCGCGTACCAATCAGAAGTGCGCCGCTTGGGTTATCGATCTGTTGGAGGTCCTGCCGAACGATAAGATACTGGAGGTTGGGTTCGGTCCCGGAGTGGGCATCGAGCTTCTGAACCGATCCACACCGGCGGGGTATGTTGCGGGTGTTGATCCATCTAAAGAAATGGTCGAAGCAGCCACGGCTCGGAATGGAAAAGCGATTAAGAGTGGTCATGTCGACCTGCGGATCGGATCTGTAGATCGCTTGCCGTTTGATGACAACACCTTCGATAAGGCTCTGGCAATTAACTCCATGCAGGCCTGGCCGGACGCAGTGGCCGGACTTCGAGAAATACATCGCGTTTTAAAGGCGAATTGCAAGATCGTCCTTGGGTTTACCCCCTACTCAGGACAATCGAAGAACGGGGTGCCTGAAAAGCTTGCGGCGGCAGGCTTCGTGAACATATGCATCGTGGAATCAGATCCGGGATTTTGCGCTCTAGCGAGCAAACCATGACGGATGAATGCCATGCCATCTGACAAACGAGCGGACCAATGATCAACTCGGCAAAGGAGGAACGAATGAGTGCCCAATCCAAATCCAAATCGGCAACAAAACGGAAACCCACAAAAAGCAGGCACACCACCCCGACCATTTGCTGGTTTGAGATCCCTGCGGACGATCCCCAGCGTGCCAAGAAATTTTATGGTTCGTTGTTCGGCTGGAAAATTCAGAAGTTCCCCGGAGCGGAGGACTACTGGCATATCGACACAGGCAGCGGTGACAGAATGCGTGACGGCGGGTTGATGGCGCGCAAGCATCCTGAGCATTCCATCACCAACTACGTGGCCGTGTCGTCGGTGGAGAAATCCGCAGCAAAGGTTGAGAAGCTCGGCGGCACAATCTGCAAGCCCAAGACGGCGATACCACAGATGGGCTATTTCGCGATCTGCCAGGATACGGAAGGCAACGAGTTCGCTTTGTGGGAGATGAATGCTCGCGCGACGTAGAGGCCACTGGGCGCTCGAAACAAATCTAAACGAAATCGTCGCGTCGTCCCGCGATCTCCTCCGACGAGTGCATGGATAGATTCGGCGGTCGATCTGAACCAATCGGGACGACTATTCATATGTCACGGTACACCTCGAAGGAGAAAGAAACCGCCTACGACGTGTATTCCGAAAACCTTCCAACCATAGCAATTGAAAGGAGAACGCAATGAATAAACCGGTCAAGCCGATTCCGGACGGGATGCATACCGTGACCCCGCACTTGGTGTGCGCCGGGGCAGCCAAGGCCATTGAATTTTACAAGAAGGCCTTCAATGCCGTGGAGTTGGGCAAGGTACCAGGGCCGGAAGGAAAGCTCCTCCATGCCTTGATCCGAATCGGCGACTCTCCCGTCATGCTCGTCGATGAATTTCCCGATCACAACTCGCTCGGGCCGAAGTCGCTCAAAGGTTCACCCGTCACCATCCATCTCTATGTCCAGGATGTGGAATCTGTCTTCAACCAAGCCGTGGCAGCCGGCGCGACAATCATGATGCCGGTCGCCGACATGTTCTGGGGGGATCGTTACGGCGTACTCGAAGATCCCTTTGGGCATCAGTGGTCGGTCGCCACACATGTTCGTGACGTGAATCCGGACGAATTACAAAAGGAAGCACGAAAAGCCTGCGGCTGACAGTTCGACCCTCATCTGAATGTACGCATCATTCAAAGAAGGAGGTCACCATGCGTGTCATGTCTCTTACCATTACCACGCGGACGGTTTCTCCAACAGGAATTCACCGGCAACATGATGGGCCGGCCTTATTCGGGCATCGGGGACGACCAGCCATGACAATTTACGCAAGAAATATGTGTCGACCTGGATCGATTCGATGGGCACGGGAATGTTCTTCATGGAAGGGACGTCCGGCCCCGACGGCAAGACCATCACGCTCAAGGGAGGCCATGGCGAACCAGGCGGAGTACATATGACCCATCGGGGGATCCGGAAACTCGTCGACAGCAATACCCAGATCTTCGAGATGTACGGGGCTCACAAGGGCGAGAAGGAAATGAAGGGCATGGAGATCATCTATACCAGGAAAGAATGATCGCGTCCTCATTCAACATATCCATGTGAGAAGAGGAAAGAGAGGCACGATGCCGACCATACAACGAATTACCCCTTGCCTTTGGTTCGATGACAAGGCCGAGGAAGCCGCGAAGTTCTACGTGTCGGTTTTCCAGAATTCGAAAATGGGAGTCATCACACGCTATGGAGAAGCCGGCGCCCAGGTCTCCGGACGACCGAAAGGATCGGTAATGACCGTCACGTTCGAGATCCAAAACCAGGAATTCGTGGCCTTGAACGGCGGTCCCATCTTCAAATTCACCGAAGCCGTCTCGTTCATGGTGAAGTGCAATTCGCAAACGGAAATCGATGAGATGTGGAGTAAGCTCTCCGACGGCGGCGAGGAAGGGCCCTGCGGCTGGCTGAAGGACAAATATGGCCTGTCCTGGCAAATCGTGGTGCCCGCTTGGGATGAGATGTTGAGAGACAAGGACACCGCGAAGGTGGAGCGCGCCATGGCCGCGATCCTTCAAATGAGCAAGCCAGATCTACAACGTGTGCGGCAAGCCTATGAAGGGCAAGAAGGAGGTTGACACATGCGATTCCTGATCATTGCCGCTCCCACTGGCAACGCCAGCCGCATGAACAAGCGCCATATCATGGGCATCAGCCCCGTGGTGCGATTCCACGGACGAACGAGCGAGGTGTTACCTTGAAAAGCCGGCGGCCCTTCTTCAGCGCGTTGTCTTGCAGATCGCGCCGTCGGCGGCCGATATCGCGGGTAATGGCGGGTCGGATCGGATGAGGTGAGTCGAGCTTCTCCAATCGCCCTTCGAAGACTGCGAGATCGTGGTCCGTGCCAAGGAGGTCGGCCACCTTCTCCGCGCGCTCGACAAGTCTCTTCACGCCGTTCGCCTCGTGTACCTTCCATACCGCCATCGCTTGGCCCAGGTATTTCACTTGCTTGCGCCACTCGTGAAGATTTTCGGTCGTGGGATCGGCGCAAGCGATCGCAAGGGCTTCGCGTCCTCGCCGGTAGACCCTTTGCAATCCCCTGCACACCGATGCCCTATCAGACTGATCGAGCCGCCACTTGCGCATGCGCGCGGCAGCGGCAACGAGGCGCGCCACACTTTCCCTGGCGGCATGCATCACGCGCAATTCCGCGCGAGCCTCACGCCGGGCCTGTTCCAGCGCTCGGCGCACTTTCAGGAGCAATTTTCGACGGGCGCCGCGCCCCACCCCGCTGGTCATCGTATCTGCCGTCTCGCGAAGAACCGCAGCGTCGCGCACTCCGCTCAGCGGCCGCGCGGCGTCGCGCAATGCGGCGTTCTCACGGATGTACGCCGCGTTGCCGACTGCGTCCCGCAGTAGACGCAGATTCGCGCGGGCCCGCTTGAGTTCTTTGCGCGCGCGATGGATCTGCTCGTCTGAAGGATCACGCGCGCGGAGCGCCTTGACCGCCGTCTCGACGTGGCGCAGCAATTCCTCGCGCACGGTTGCAGCTTGTACGGTTCCATTCGCAGCCTGTCGCTTCATGCCCCTACCTTGGCGCGCCGGCGGCGATCGCCCGGCGCAGGATGCGCTCCGCTTGCGCGGCGCCGAGGCGGCGCGATGGTTGGAATCGCCGGTTCTGGGCAGCATTATAGGAAATGAAAAAGTGCTCAATCTGCTTGAGCCTGGTTGTTCCGAGCTCCGAAAGCTCCCGCATCGCAGGCTTGTTGGCCATGGTCTGCGGCACACCGACGAGCCGGTCGTTGGAAATCGTGCGCCCCTTCTCGGTCTGGGATGCGACAATGACGCCTATCAGGCGCACCGTGATGAGGCAGCCCGGGAATGCCGGCTCCTCCATGACCACGAGCACGTCGAGCGCGTCGCCGTCTTCACCGCGCGTGCCGGGTATCGAGCCGAAATCGTAAGGAAAGACGTGTCCGGCAGGCAGTATGCGCGACAGCTTGAAACAGCCCAGCTGTTCGTCGAACTTGAACTTGTTACGGCTCCCGCGGGGCGTGTCGATGACGACGTTTACCAGTCCTGTTTTGGGTTCCCGAGGCGGAATGTTCTCAAATGGCGTGGTCATGCAAACTCTCGACGCAAAAACAGGGCCGATTTCTTGGCTCGATCGATGGCCTTCTGGGAACCGGATTGGAGGGCGATCGCCATCATTACTCTCCTTTCTGTTCTTCGGCCAGGCTGCGATTTTTCATTCGCCGGACCAGTTCTTCGTGGGAATCAGCTCGAATGATCCGGTCGAATTGGCTTCGGTAATTTTTTACCAGACTCACCCCATCAATCACGAGATCATAGGCATACCATCTTCCGTCCTTTTTGATCAGACGATAATCGAGAGGATAATTGGTCTTGCTGGAGACCAGTTTGGTCCGAATTTCCGCATAGTCACCTTCCAACCGCTCGCCGAGATATTCGACCTGTTCCCCGCATAGTCACGAATTTTTACCGCATACCGGTCCGAGAGAAACATTTTAAACGAGTCGACGAACTCCGTTCGTTCCGTCTCGGTCAGACGGGCCCAGTGCGAGGCCAGCGTTCGTTTGGACATTTCTCGATAGTCGAACCTGGTCGCCACAATCTCTTCAATGCGCCGCCGTTTCTCCGACTCTCGCAACTTCGGATCGTCCAGTATGGCAAACACGTCGGAAAGCGTCGCCTTGACCACGGCCAGCGCAGACTCCGATCCTTGCTGGAGCGCCGCGACGCTCCATGTGGGCACGCCTACCATCACCAGCAGCGCGAGAACGACCATCCCCGACCGGCTCGCGAGGAGAAATCGCGCCGAGGGCCTGAGGCATCGATATCCGCACATAGGCAATTCTCCCTTTTCTCCTCCGAAGTTATTCAATGATCCAGAGTGCCAAGCCCTTCGCTCCGGCGGCAGAAGAATGGTGTTCGCCACGTCGTCCACAGCCAAAATTCCAGGGAACCAGGCTCTTGCCGAAGCCGACAGGCGCCAACGCCTCGCCGGCACGCTCAAGAAGCGGGTCTAGGCCCATATCGTATTAATCCGTGGTATAGCGCTCGAATTGCTCTGTTTTGGGCTGAGAGGCGCGCTGTTGCACATCGCGTGGAATCACCCCGTCATCGAGCACCGTCTTGATACGCAGCAAATCTTCTTCCAGCAACGTTTTGAAATCGCCTCCAATCAAGCGCGCGATGCCATGGCCGATGATGCCGGCGACAGGATTGTAGGTGATCCTCAGGTGCATGGTCGTGGTGCCGTCTTCGTTGTCATGAAATTTCAAGACTCCGGCATGTTGCACGAGTGAGTCAGGCTCCGTCCGCCAGGCAATTTCCCGATTGGGAACATAGGTTGTGATCACGGCGTTCCAGACCGTCTCGATCCCCGCCGGTCCGATGACTCGCCAGCGCGAACGCCTTTCCCCCTGTTCGAGCACTTCCCGCACATGCGTCGTGTATTGTGGAAACTCCGCATACCGTGCCCAGAATGCAAACACGTTCTCGATCGGAGCCGCGAAACGAATAGTCTTATTCACATCGACAGCTCGATGCCCGGCCCACAGTCCGGTGATCTGTTTCCATGGTCGGTTGACGAAGGCGCGGAGGACGGCACCCGAGCCAAGTCCTGCGAGTACCATGCCGGATATATCCCGCCGCATGATTCCGTGGACAGCCAGCGCGGTGCCGGCCAATCCGACTGACGTCCGCGCAGTCGGTGACCAGTTTTCTTGCCGGAGTTCAAAGCGATCACCGCCTAGAACATGACCGTGATCGCCTTGTAATCCTGGAACGTCACGGAGCTTCTCATGCAGTTCCAGACGGTTTTCAACGTCCTTTACGCCGTTGACACGGCCGACACCATCGAGCAAGCGGTCCACCTCGCCCGAAAGAATCCGGCCTCGCAGCACGACTCGGCCCTGTTCAGCCTCAACCTCGATATATCGAGGATATCGAACCAGACCTCCTAGTTTGGCTCGCACCCGTTCGACAAGAATAGTATCGTCGACCAATCGGCGGTCGAACAACGCTTTGACCTCGGCAAGGAGCCCTTGCCCACGGTTGCGCGCATCACCCCACGTCGTCGCCATTCCATCCTGTATCCGTCGCGCCGATCGCGCAAGCCGAGCTCGAATCAGCGCTCGGCGGCGTGCCCCCGTTCGCGGATCGAACAAGTACATACATGTGGCCCCTGCGCCGGCCGCTGCCAACATCCTCCATTGATGGTGTCGTTGCCGTTCCACATGCCAACTCCTTCCCTCTGCGGTTGGTGTGACACGTTGTCGATTTCGGCGTACTGAGATGCGTGACATGACAATATTACACCTCCATTCCAGTAGCCCAACATCGACGTCTGGATGAACCGTGAGATCCCGACTGATTCCGCGATATCGGCGCTCTTGATTCAAGGGAGCACATAGTGTTCGCATCCTATTTGGGAATCGACGGCGTCCGCGGCAGTCGTGGCTCAGCCGGAGGAATGGGTTCGGCCTTGGGAGGCGGAACCGGAGAAGGGGGCAACGGCTCCGGCCTCGGAGCAGGGACCGGCGACGGTGGAATCGGCTCCGGTTTTGGTAAAGGAGCGGGTGGAATCGGCTGTGGCGGTAAGGGATCAACCACCATGGAGGATTCGACAGGAGTGGCTACCGATGGCCGGAATCCAAAGAGGACGACTAAGCAGATGAGCCATATCATTCTAGCAATGTGCATATCGTGTTGTAGGTTTTAGCACCATCCAAAAGTAGAAGATTTGATCCTCCACCTAGCTTGTGCGCCACGTGAGCTCACTCGGCCTGGCGGCTGTATCGGTCGTTGGAGGCGCCAGGCTTGAATTCTTGAATGTCCGGCTGGTCCGAGAGACCTTTTCTGAACGGGCCTCGTCGCGAAGGACGGCGTCGATTGGCCCGACGCTCTTCGATGGAGAGCCGCATGGCCTTCAGCTTCTTGGATTTGTTCCGTCCGCCTTTCTTCTTACGTTGTTTGTTATTGGGCATATTGTGACTCCTTCCCGGATGTATTCTTTCTCGTGGATTGTCCCATTCGGCAAACCGGTGATGACACTGGTGAAACCTCTGGATTCGATCGGACATTGATAAAAGCAGCAGGCTAGGGAACCCCCGAGAGCAAGGTGCCCAACCTTGGTACGATCCCCCCGGCGCGTCCAGATATGAGGAGTGGGCGACATGAAAATCAAACAGATACCCATTGACTCCGATCCCGACGAGCCGTTTCGGCTTGCCCATGACTGTTCCTTCTCGTAGCTTTGCAACTCGCCTGATACATTGCCTCAAACATTGAATGACCGCCGGTTAGGGGATGTCGATCTTCCGGTCTCTCGTTCGACAATTGAGTAAGAACAGTTTTCATCGTCAATCTCTGGACGAAAAGGAGAAGCGCCGATGTCCACAAACAATACTGTCCGCCTGCATCGGGTCTTGGCCGCCAAGCCGGAAAAGGTCTATCGGGCATTCCTCGATGCCGATGCCATGACCAAGTGGCTGCCACCCAACGGCTTCACGGGCAAGATGCATCAGATGGATGCGCGGGTCGGAGGCAAATTCAAGATGTCGTTCACCAACTTCACCACCGGCAAGGGTCACTCCTTCGGCGGCGAGTATCTCGAACTCGCGCCCCATGCGCGTCTTCGCTACACGGACAAGTTCGACGATCCGAATCTGCCGGGAGAAATGCGGGTTACGGTCACGCTCAAGGAAGTGTCGGTCGGCACGGATCTCAGCGTTGAGCAAGAAGGGATTCCGAAGGTGATACCGCTCGAAGCATGCTATCTGGGTTGGCAGGAATCGCTACGGAACTTGGCGCGACTCGTCGAACCGGACATCAAGGATTAGCTCGAAGGAGTCATCGACAAAGCTCGCTTGCCGAGTGATTCTTCTGGAGGGCGAGCTGCGACTACACGCCGTGGCAGATGGTTGAACAGGTCCGCCGTCGCCCGGCGCGATCGTGGACAACTCCTCATAGGCTAGAGGTTTCGAGAGTTGTATCGATGGCTGGCCGTTGTTTGACTGGAGAGGGCGCAGCGGTGCGGTGCATGAAGTTTTTCAGAGCGGCACTGTCGCCACCAGTGCCGCCGTGACCATCGAACTGAATCCTACGATCAAAACCACGTACTCGGAGGTGAGTGATGGCGCGTCTATATGATCACATCGATCTCCGGGTGCGGAGCCTCACCGAAGCACGACCATTTTATGAAGTGCTCTTGCCCGCGCTCGGTTTTACGCGCTATGCCCCCTTTCCAGACTGGTTGACGTATCAGGCCGATAAGACCGATGGCGCGACGGAATTTTTCGGGGTGACCGAGTCACCGACGCATATGGCCAATGAGTGTCGCGTCGCGTTTTGGGTGGACAGCAAAGAACAAGTCGATCGGCTGGCGGCGATTCTCAGACAAGCGGGCGCACGGAACATTGAAGGTCCCATGTCGTACGACGATGTGAATTACTATGCCGTCTTTTTCGAGGATCCCAGCGGCAATCGCCTGGAAATCTGTCATCGCACGGGCAGGTGAGCCGGCATGAGTTGAACGAAAGGAGAGACCCATGGCGACCAAAGTCAACCCCATCCCCGATGGCTATCGTACCGTGACGCCGGTCCTCATTGTTCAAGAAGCGGGGAAGTTGATCGACTTTTTGAAACAAGCGTTCAATGCCAAAGAAACGTACCGCCTCGATGGTCCGAACGGGACGGTACTGCACGCGGAGATGAAAGTCGGCGATTCCATGGTGATGATCGGTGAAGCCACCGACCAATGGAAGCCGATGCCTGCGACGGTCGCGCTGTATGTGGACGACGCAGATGGCTGGTACCGACGCGCGCTGCGCGCCGGAGCGACCTCGGTCAGAGAACCGAGCGATCAGTTCTATGGAGACCGCAGCGCCGGCGTCAAAGACTTCTCCGGCAATCATTGGTGGATTCACACACATATCGAAGATGTGCCTCACGAAGAAATCAAGAAGCGCGCCGAAGTATGGATGAAGCAACAGAAGGGCTGCTGACAAGGAGCATACAAGCCTACAGTCGAGACTTGATAGCCTAGCTATAAGGAGGCCGCCATGCGTTTCATAGCTCTAGCAATCACCACGTTATGCGTCGTGCTCACCGTCTCGCCTGGCTTCGCGAAAGAGAAGAAGCATGAGAAACCGATGGACCCCCAAGAGATGATGGACGTCTGGAAGAAGCTGGCGACACCGGGTGAGCCGCACAAGCTGTTCGCGACATTGGCCGGCAGCTGGACGACCCAGACCAAGGAATGGATGGAGCCGGGCAAGCCACCGACCGAATCCACCGGCACCGCTGAGATGAAGACGCTGCTCGACGGACGATTTCTCTATCAGGAATACAACGGTCAGATGATGGGGCAGCCCTATTCGGGAGTCGGCATCGACGGGTATGACAACCTGACAAAGAAATATGTCACGGTCTGGATCGATACGATGGGCACCGGCATCTTCTTCATGGACGGCACGGCGAGCCCGGACGGCAAGACCATCACGTTGCGAGGGTCGCACCCGGAGCCTGGCGGAGGACAGATGCGTCATCGCGCCCTGTGGAAAATCATTGACGACAACAGTCAGACATTCGAGATGTACGGTGCCCACGGCAAGGAAAAGGAAATGAAGTTCCTGGAGATCGTCTACACGCGGAAAGAATAGGCCATTTCACAAGGAGTCGATGGTCCGGCGTCAGCGAGGACACCCCGCGAGCCATGACATGTAGTCCACTCAACAGGAGGCATCTCGCGCTGACACCGGATTATCGACGGCCCAGACGCAATGAGGGAAGGAGGCCGGATTCCTTATTATGCGTTACGCGGCAAGGCCACGCGCCGCCTTCACCTGCCGTTCTGCTTCCAGCCAATGCTCCACATCTTTCCCCTGCTGGAACCCGCTTCGCTCATACAGGGCATGGGCGAGTTCGGCGATTCGTTGATGCATAGGCTCCCCTTCCTCCGCCTGATCCTTCGACCTGCCGTTGGGAAATCCGGCTGAAGACGCTTCCGGCCGACCAACTCGGCCGGAGCCAAGTGTCCCACCGGCCTTGACCGCCGATGCGCTGCGCCCATTAGTTTTTGCTGCCCTGTTTTCACCGCTCACCCGACGCGCCATACCCCCTCCTACATCTGTGACAATTTTTCGCATCTCCCTTGCCAAGGGGACGGCCCCCTCGACACCTCTTCGTTCGCATTGTACCCCGATCAGCCCTCCCTACCACCTTCTTCATGGATTTCAGAATCCGTCCTCGGCCCCACAACAGCGGATTGGTCACCGATCGTCTTGACGCGCCGTCTCTTCGCGCTGTTTCACGTTTAGAACGGACGATACATTGCGGGTAGTATCACGTGCGCTCATGTGGTAGCGTAAAACATATCCACACAACTACGGCTGGAATCGGTCGCCCGCCTCTCGCATTCGTCCCGTGACCCATTCCGGTCTACACACAACCCACTTCTCACAGGGAGGTTCCTATGAGACGCGCATTCCTATTTTCTTCATTCTGCGGTTGGAGCGTCATTCTGTTCCTGTCTGCGGCTTGTGTCTCAGCAGGAGATACCAAGAAAGGAGCATCGGCCATGACAGTCTCGCACGGAAAACAAGTCACACTACAATACACACTGAAGCTGGACGATCAATCGGTCGTGGATTCCAACGTGGGCGGAGAGCCGTTGAAATTCACGCAAGGCCGGCACGAGGTGGTTCCTGGACTGGAGAAGGCGCTCGAAGGCATGGCGACAGGAGAGAAAAAGAACGTCACCCTCACGCCGCCCGAAGCCTACGGCACGGTCGACCCTCAAGCGTTTCAGGAGGTGGACAAGAAACTGCTCCCGCCTGACTCTCTGAAGGTGGGGACACAACTCGAAGGAAAAACCGCCAATGGACAAAAAGTCTTTCCGCGGATTTCAGAAGTGAAGAACGAGACAGTGGTGCTCGATTTCAACCACCCGCTCGCCGGCAAGACACTCCACTTCGACGTCAAAGTGCTGGACATCGCGCAAGCCTCGTCGAAGTAATTCTTTAATTCTTATCGACCTGGTGCGGGGCGCTCACCGCTTCGCACCAGCCGTGCACATACCCTGCTGGATATCATCAAGCTCACAGGACCCCGCTCAGCCGTACTTCACGACACAGAGGGCGCCTTCTCATCTCCAACCTTTTTTTCTCTGAACACGTGGGTGATGTAAGATTCAACCTCTTCACCGCTGAGTTCCTCGACTCGAGTCGCGAAGGTCGGATAGGCCTGGATATGGGTGTGGTTGGCGTAGACTCCGCTCAACTGTAGAAAATGCCAGCCTTCGCTCTTGAGTGATTCAGTCATCCGACGGTAGTGTCGCCATCGCTCCCCGTAGCGAAAGAACTCCTCGACAGCGGCACTCAATGCCACGACAAGACTGACGATGAAGGTGAGCGTTTTGATGAGAGATGTAACGTCATCGCCGACGTTCAGGCTGACCAGCGCCGGCACGATCACGCCGCCGATGATCGTCGCCAGGCGTAGCCTCCGATACCACCACACGGACTCCTTCGCCTTCCCATCCATCCAAATGACCAATTCCAACCACCGCGCCCGCATAAACTCCTTGTTCAGCTCCGGCAACTCCAAGGCCGCGATAAGCTTGTCCATCTCGGCCCGCATATGCTCATGGCCGGTTGTCTCATTCATATTGTTCATACGCTCCTCCACTGAGTCGTTCATAACAAGGGAAGGCCATGTGGTTCCTACGGTCTTTGTGTTGAATCGCCGGAAGTACCGACCCAACGGATTGTCGCTCAGCATCTGGATGGGCTGATCGTAGATGAAGCCGATCACATCGACACTGCCCTCAAGCCGACAAGAGATGATCATCCTACTCATGCTCCCGACACCCCGCGAGTCTCTTCACTCAAACCTCACCCTTCATCTCCATCCCCTCAGTAATACCAGCGCCCGCCCAAGCAGAGTGGCCCTATCTCCCTGTAGCAGGTGCAAAGACCTATGAACCGACAGAGCAAGGATCTATGCTGAGAGAAGGAGGGAAGGTGGCGATGAGACCATGTCGCCATAATGAGGCACCACACGAGATACGATCTATATCCGTACAGATACCATAAGTGGGCGCGGTTACGGAACCAGGGCCTACCTGCCTGAGGCCACGATCGTTCTTCGCTGGAACCAATGTTGTCCGTCTTGTTAGAATGATGAATCCTGTATACAATACAGCATCTACATGGCACAGGAGAACCCATGGCTATCCGGCTGAACATCACGATGGACGACGATATCTACGCGAGACTCAAGAAGGAAGTCCCTCCTAAGAAGCTCAGTGCGTTCATTTCCTCCGCTGTTCGAGCAAAACTCCATCCCGATACAAAATCTCTTGATGCAGCCTATCGTGCCGCTCGGAAAGAGAGTTGGCGGACCAAACTGGAGGATGACTGGAAAAGCACGGAGGACGAAGGATGGCCAGAGTGAGAAAGCTGGCCCGTCGAGGTGATGTCTACTGGGTTGTACTGGACCCGACAGTCGGATCTGAAGTCAAAAAGACCAGACCTGCTGTAATCGTCTCGAATAATTCTTGCAATACGTTTGGCTCTCGGGTCGTGGTTGTGCCGCTTACCAGCAACGTGGATTCACTGTATCCAGGTGAGGCTATGGTTGTTGTTGACGGCAAGCCGGCTCGTGTCTTGGGCGATCAGATCCGATCTTTGGATAAATCACGATTGCGGTCGAGGATCGACACGTTAAGCCACGATGAGCTGGCGGCTGTGGAAGATGCGGTTCGCATTACGCTCGCCTTGCGGCCTTGAATAGGATTGTTCTTCCCTCAGCCTGGTTTTCCGGCTCTAACTCGCCCTTCTCACCACCAAAATTCCGTCCCGAATCGTGACCAGTACGGCGGTCACGTGGGAATCGGCTGAGACGGTACGGTTCAGTTCCTGAATCGCGGCGGTCGATTCATCCGGCGGTGGTTGTGTCAACACCTCGCCGCTCCACAATACGTTGTCGATCAAGATCACCCCCCAGGGAGCGAGCAAATCGAGCGAACGGCGGTAATAATTGAGGTAATTGGTTTTGTCCGCATCGATGAAGATGAGATCAAATTGATCAGTCAGGGTCCTCATTGTCTCCAGCGCCGGGCCCATCCGAATGTTGATCTTGTTCCCGAATGGAATCTGCGCAAAATACCGTCGAGCCACCGCCGCTGACTTCTCGTTGATCTCGCAGGTGATCACCGTTCCATCTGCCGGCAAGGCCTCGGCAAAGCAGAGGGCGCTGTAACCGGTGAACATCCCGATTTCGAGCACCCGCTTGGCGCCCACCAGCTGCGTCATCATTTTGAGAAACGCCCCTTCCAAGGGACCGACCAGCATCTGAGGATACTCCATGGTCCGATGGGTCTCTTCGCGAAGCGCGCGACAGACCGACGACTCCGACATGGAATGGGCCTCTGCATAGGCTTCGATTTCGGGTGGAACCAGTCTGTTCATTGGGATTCTCTTGGATGGTTTGAAAAACGCGTCGCCCCTTGCGTACACTGCGCCCGAGGACCGAATCACGGACGCGAATCTTAGCACAGTGAACCGGAGGTTGAATTGAAAACACTCGCCACGTTGGCCCCCCTCACCGCCAAGCTGCTGGAAATTCAGCGCATCAATAGCGCCGCCTCGGTCCTCTCGTGGGATCAGGAAACCTACATGCCGGTCGGCGGAGGGGAAGCGAGAGCTGAACAGATCGCCGTGCTCCAAGGCATCGCCCATCAGAAGCTGGTCTCGCCGGACGTGCAATCGCTCTTGTCGCAATGGGTGGACCCTGGCACTGGGCAAGCGTCGGACCAAGGGAGTGAGACCTGGGATGAACCGTCACGCTCCCTCTTGCGAGAAGTGTGGCGGGATTTCAGCCGAGCCCAAAAGCTGCCATCGGATTTCGTGGTCACGCTGAGCCGTGAATGCTCCCTCGCGCAACAGGTCTGGGCCGAAGCCAAGACGAAGAACATGTTCTCTCTGTTTTTGCCGAATCTCCGAACGATACTCCGGCTCAAGCGCGAAGAAGCCGAATATCTCGGCTATCACGACTCGCCCTATGACGCCCTGCTGGATGTCTATGAACCAGGCGCGACCATTGCCAATCTCCGACCGGTGTTTGCCGCACTCAAGGCCCGCCTGGTGCCGTTGCTCAAAAAGATCACCCAGAGCCGGGTCCAGATCGACGATAGCGTTTTGCACCACTCCTACGATCACGCCCGACAGCTGGAGTTCGGACGGCTGGTCTTGACGGCGATGGGATATGACTTCGAGCGTGGCCGTCTGGACCTGTCGGCCCATCCCTTCACCACATCGTTTCATCCGACTGATGTGCGCGTGACCACCCGTGTTCATGAACATGAATTGCAATCCTGCCTCTTCAGTTGCATCCACGAAGGAGGACACGGGCTGTACGATCAAGGATTGGATCAACGGCATTTCGGCACTCCGTTAGGTGACTCGGTTTCCCTCGGTATTCATGAGAGTCAGTCCCGCCTGTGGGAAAACTGCGTGGGACGTTCGCGGCCGTTTTGGCGCTTCTTCTACCCGGTTTTACAACAGACCTTTCACGACCAGCTGCGCGGCGTGGAGATCGACCGGTTCTATGCCGCGATCAATTGCGTCAAGCCATCGTTGATTCGCGTGGAAGCCGACGAGCTGACCTACAATCTCCACATCATGCTGCGGTTCGAGATCGAGCAAGCCCTCGTGGAAGGCCAGACTCAACCCGAGGACTTGCCGGCGATCTGGAATCAGAAGATGAAGGACTACTTGGGAATCGTTCCGCCTTCCGACGCGGAAGGCGTGCTGCAGGACGTGCACTGGTCATTCGGCGCGTTCGGCTATTTCCCCACCTATACCTTGGGCAACCTCTACTCCGTGCAATTTTTCGAACAGGCGAAGCTGGAGATCCCGCAACTGGAGGATGAGATCGCAGCCGGCCGATTGTTAAGCTTGCGCCGGTGGCTCGAGCAGAAGATTCACCGTTGGGGTCGCACGTTCACGCCGGCCCACCTCGCCCAGCGCGTGACGGGATCGACGGTGAGTCCCGATCCCTTTCTCAACTATGTGGAAAAGAAATACGGCGAGCTCTACCAACTCTGAGCATCGATGACAGGTCGGCTGTCATACCCCATCACGGCATTGAGCTTTGTGACGGTAACCTGAGGCAACGTAAATTCAGCCTGCACCTCGATCCGATGCGGCACGAGCAACGTGGTGTGGAACACGATATCGCGAATGGGAATCTTGAGCTCAGGGTCTTGGGGCGTGCTCAGCTGAACCGACTCGACGGAATTCGTGATCGTGCCGCTATCTTGCGGTCCATAGGCCGCGACGACGGCATCGAGGATGTCTTTGACCTTTTCATTGGCCTCCACCCCGTTGATTGCACGCAGGAGTAAAGGAATCGCTTCCTCCTTGGCCTGATCCGATACCGTGAAATTTTCGATCCGGCCTTTCCGGCGGAGGGAGGTCAGGTCATTATCGAGATCCTTGCTGAACGCGCCGTACGCAAAGCGAAAGAATTCAAAATGGAACGCTTTCAGACCTTTGGCGAAGGTTTGGAGCTCACACAGAAAACAGAGCTGCTGCAGCTTGACATCGCTCAGTTGTCCAAGTGGCTCAACGAGTTGCAGGACATACAGGAGCAGGGCACGATCGACGGCAATCTGGTTGGGCGTTCTCACGGTCTCCTCGCTATGCGTGAAGATTTCACTATAGCCAGCCGGAAACGCAACCGTCAAAGGCGGAGGGATTTTCAGATCGATTTGCAGAAACACTCTTGACCCGCCGCTTCATTTCGTCTTTAATCCCCGCTCCAGGAGGAGCAGCCTCATTACCATGTCCAAACATGTCAAAGAAATGGGTGTCCTGAAGGAACACCTCGGGAAGCACCAGCTGAAGTTCACACGCCAGCGTGAACTGATCCTCGACGCATTCCTCAAGCAAGAGCATATTACGGCCGAGGAGATGTACCACCAACTGGCCCGCAAGGATCCGCACTTGGGTTTGGCAACCATCTACCGCACGCTGAATCTCTTCTGCGAAGCCGGTCTGGCTCAAGCCCGCCACTTCGGGACTCAAACGCAGTACGACAACATCTCGCACAAAGGCCACCACGATCACCTCATTTGCACCGGCTGCGGAAAGATTGTGGAGTTTGAGAACTGCGACATTGAGCGCCTCCAGGAAGAGGTGGCCTCCCGGAACGGCTTTACGATCCAAACCCACCGCCTCGAGCTCTACGGTCTCTGTTCCCGCTGTCGCCAGTGACGCTCCCCGCAGCTTGCTCCGGGGGGGCATCACGCGTTGACCTCTGGGTGGGCTTCTGGTATTCTTGTATTGAGACGGCTTATCAATTTCACCTCACCTTCTTCCCAACATTGAAATAAAAGGTTCAATCATGCGCCTGTTCCAACACCGTTCCTCTCGTGCCACGGCCCTTGCCCGTCGACTGAGGGCCTTCGGCGTTTCAGCCGCCTGTTTTCTGATGCTTTTCGGGCTGATCATGCCGACCGTCACCTCTGCCGCCGACAAGTTGACCGTCTACTCCGGACGGGCTGAACGATTGATCAAGCCGGTCTTGGATGCCTTCACGGCAAAGACCGGGATTCAAATCGAGTTACTCTCCTCCGGTACCACCGAGTTGGTGAACCGGATGAAAGCCGAAGGAGACCGCAGCCCCGCCGATGCCTTCATCACCAATGATGCCGGCAGCTTGGAAATGGCCCGCACGGCGGGACTCTTTCGCCCGTTGAACATGCGGGAAGTCGAACGGGCTATTCCTGCTCAATTTCGCGCGGCGGACAACAGTTGGATCGGCTTGTCAGGACGGTTTTGGATCGTCGTGTACAACACGACACTGGTGAAGCCTGATCAGATTAAGTCGCTGCTGGACTTGGCTGATCCGATGTGGAAAGACAAGATCGCTGTTCCCAACGCCGGCAGCGAATATCTGCAGGCAGGCGTCTCAGTGATCCGAGCCAGCCTCGGCGACGATCACACCAAGAAATTTCTTGAGGGCATTCGGGACAATGCCGGCACGCAGGTCTACCAAAAAAGTTCGCAGATCGTCGACGCTGTCGCCAAGGGTCAGGTCGCCATGGGAATCGTGAATCACTATTACGTCTACCGCCATCTCGCCGCGCAACCGGCTGCCCCCCTGGCGGTTGTCATGCCCGATCAACAGGAAGGGGGCATGGGGGCCATCATGAACGTGGCGGGGATCGGCATCTTGAAACACACACCCCGTGTGGAAAACGCCAAATTGCTCGTGGAATTTCTCGTGGCGCAAGCAGGTCAGAAGATGTTTGCGGACCTCGACAAGGAATACCCGCTCCACCCAGAAGTGAAGGCCGACCCCATACTGGTCGAGCGGAAGAGCTTCCGGGCAGCCTTAGTCCCCTTGACCAAGCTCGCCGAACTCCGAGAGCCGACGTTGCTGCTCATCGAACAAGTCGGGATGCGGTAACGCCGCGAGCGCCTCGTGATTGCCGTACGTCGATCAGCTGTTTCTCCGCTCCAACTCGCCGCCCTGGCCAGCGCGGCGCTTATCCTGCTGCCGCTCGGCTATGTCACGATCCTCGCCTTGTCGGCCGATTTCTCGGTGTGGCATCGGCTCTGGACCACTCGAGTCCCGGAACTGTTGTGGAATACGGTTTCCTTGGCGGGCGCCGTGGCCTTGCTCACGCTCGTGCTCGGTCTATCGACCGCCTGGATGGTGACACGATTTGAATTCCCCGGCCGCCGGCTGTGGGAAGTCGGTCTTGTGTTGCCGCTCGCCATGCCGACCTACGTCTTGGCCTATGTGTACAACTATCTCTTGGGGTTCGGCGGTCCCGTAGAGCATCTCTGGCAGATGGTCGCCGGGCCTCAAGCCAGGATCTTCTCGCCCCAAAGTTTTTGGGGCGTCACCTTGGTGATGGCGCTCGACACGTTCCCCTTCGTCTACTTGCTCACGCGCAGTGCGCTTCTGAGCTTCAACGTATCGTTTGAAGAAGTCGCCCGCACCTGTGGCGCATCACCACTTCGGAGAATGCTGTTCGTCACGCTCCCGTTGCTCCGCCCATCCATCGTCGCCGGCGTCGCCCTCGTCATCCTGTACGTTGTCTCCGACTTCGGCGCCGTCTCTCTGCTGCGTTACCAAACATTGACCTACGCCGTGTTTCAGCAGATGACCGGACGGTCCGACAACCAGGCCGCCAGTATCTTGAGTATCTTATTGGTCGTCTTGGCGCTCCTGTTCTTGTTGACCGAACGATGGTTCCGTCGAAAGAGCCGGTTTTACCAGACCACGGGGCGCTTTCGAGCTCCGCAACGAATCCGATGCGGATGGGTGCACACGACAACACTGACGGCCTGCTTGACCACCGTAATCGGCTTGGCCTTCGGAATCCCTGTCTATCTGCTGGTGACATGGAGCCTGACCCCGGAGGCCCTGGCGATTCTCGACGGCCGGTTCTTCGGCTTCGTCTGGAACAGTGCCTTTCTATCGACTTTGGCCGCCACGGCCGGCGTGTTGGTTGGACTGCCCCTCGCCTACCTCGCCAGCCGAAAACCGACCTGGCTCAATACCGGTTGTCTGCAAGCCGCCTATGCCGGTTATGTCTTGCCGGGTCCGGTCGCTGCGCTGGCGGTGTTGGTCCTCTTTCTCGACGTCATGCCGTTCTTCTATGGGACGGTCATCGTGTTGATCGTCGCCTATGTCCTGCATTATCTTCCGGCCGGCCTCCAATCACTCGAACCCTCGATTCAACAAATCACGCCGAATCTTGAAGAAGTCGCCCGCACCCTCGGTCTGACCGTTCGGGAGACCTGGCGCCGCGTGACGTTGCCGCTCATTCGCAACGGGGTCATCGTGGCATGGGTCTTGATTTTTTTGCAGACGATGAAAGAGCTCCCGGCGACGCTGCTGTTGCGACCGGTGGGGTTTGACACCTTAGCGATCCGTGTGTGGCTGGAAGCAAGTGAAGAGTATTATCAGCTGGCAGCCCCATCCGCTTTATTGATCGTGCTCGTTGGCTTGCCTGCGCTCGTCTTGTTGCTGTCCCGTGATTGGCGGGCCGCCTAAAACGACTATGAACCTACCGTTGCACAGGACACAGGCGGATGCCGACCGGCTCGAAGGGCACGCCGACCTCAATCCACCGGCCTCTTCTATCTTGGAACTCCGTTCTGTGTCTTGTGCCTATGATCCAAGCAGACCCGCGATCCGTGAGATTTCATTTTCCGCGCGAGAAGGCGAAATTCTCTGCTTGCTGGGACCGTCCGGCTGTGGCAAGACGACCGTCCTGCGAGCGATCGCCGGGTTTGAACCGGTCCGGTCCGGACAAATATTTTTATCGGGCCGATTGATTTCCTCTTCCTCGGGAACGATTCCAACGGAAGAGCGTCGTATCGGGATGGTTTTTCAGGAGTACGCCCTTTTCCCACACCTGCGCGTCGCCGATAACATCGCCTTCGGGCTTCATCATCTGTCGCGGGCGGAACGGGCATGTCGCGTCCAAGAAATGCTGCGGCTGACCGGTCTCGAAGGGCTCGACCGACGCTACCCGCATGAGTTGTCGGGAGGGCAGCAACAACGAGTGGCTCTCTCACGGGCGCTGGTGCAAAATCCCGTTTTACTCCTCCTGGATGAGCCGTTCAGCAACCTTGACCCTGATATGGCCGGCCGTATGCGGCAGGAAGTGCACACCCTGTTACGCCGGATGAAAACCACGACTATTCTCGTGACGCATGATCATGACGAAGCCTTCGCCATGGCGGACCGCATCGCCGTCTTGAATCAGGGAGTGCTCGAACAAATGGATTCGCCGGAGGTGATTTATCATCTCCCAGCCACGCGGTTCGTAGCCGATTTTGTGGGCCAGGCCGACTTTGTCACCGGGCAGATTCAACAAGGTCTGGTGCATACCGAGCTGGGAGAGTTCCCCGATACGCTTGGCAGTGTCGAGGGAAGCAGGGTCGTCGTCATGATCCGCCCCGACGACATCCAGCTCATACCCAATAAATCAGCCGAATCCCGGGTCGTGGCCCGCCAGTTCAGGGGCTCTGAAAATCTCTACACGATCCAGCTCCCGTCCGGGCAGATTATCCACAGCAGCGAGAGCTCAACCTGTGTCTACCAGGAGGGCACCGCCGTCCAACTCCGAGTTTCTGCCACCCACACGGTGCTCTTCCCAATCGAACCGCCTTCATCAGATGCATAGGTCTAGGCTGAATGCGTGTACACATTGACAGCTCCCCTTGTGATCTGGCATGGATGGACCGGTACTCCGGTTCCCACCCCACCGGTTTGAGTTGCACCTTCACGATGTAAGGAGTTTCGATGGACGCGTTGAAAGACGCCATTGACTATGGAATCGTCGGCCTGTTACTCGTCCTGAGCGTGTGGTCCGTCGCTGTCGCGATCGAACGATGGCTCTTCTATAAGCGTGTGAATCTCAAGCAATTTTCGAACGCTCAGCTGCTGGAAATCACTCTGACCAAACATCTCGTGATTATCGGCACGGTGGCTGCCAACGCCCCGTATATCGGCCTCCTGGGAACTGTCCTTGGCATCATGTTGACATTCCATACGATGGGAACGTCGGGTACGATGGCCGTGAGTACCATCATGATCGGCTTGAGCCTGGCGTTGAAAGCAACCGCTATCGGTCTCCTGGTCGCCATACCTTGTGTCGTGATGAATAACGTGCTGCGTCGTCGTGTGAGCGAGATCCTCACCGAGTATAAGGCCCAACATGGAACGGAACATTGATCAGATCAACGTGATCCCACTCGTGGATGTGATGCTGGTCTTGCTCGTGATCGTGTTGACCACCGCCACTTTCATCAGCACCGGGCAAATTCCCGTCAACCTCGCCAAAGCCAAGGAGGTGGGCGATCGGAAAGATGTCCCGATCGTGATCTCCTTGACGGCCGATGGAAATCTGTTCTTCAATGACTCTCCGATTCCCGCCGGAGGCCTTCCCTCTGCCCTCAGCTCTCAGCCGCGCGAATCGGCGGTGGTCGTGCGGGCTGACAAGGTGACCTTGCTCGAAAAATTCGTGGCCCTCGTCGACGAGATTCGCGGCTTAGGCTTTCAGCAAGTGAGCCTGGAGGTCATTCGACTGTAACAGAGGAACTCCATGCCGCGTTCAGACGATCAGACCGGCCCCATGACGGCTAGTTGGCTGGTATCCTGCCTGCTACACGGAGGCCTAACCGTGGCAGCCGTCTTGTTCGTCCAGCGTATGCAGCTGGCGCCGCAGGCTGACCCGTTCCAATGGGATGTGGCGATGGTCGCACCTCTCTCATCTTCACCAGGATCCTCATCGCAGTCTGCAACGATGGCACGGCCGACTCCGGCACATCAGCCACAGACTCCTCCAGTGGGGAAACAGGATCGACGAAGGACGATGCCTGGAACTTCAGCGCCGGCGCCCATCGCTGACGTGGGTTCAGAATCCCGTCCGGAACAGTTTCTCCCTGATTCGATATCGTCCACAGCGACTCTCCTCACACCTCAAGTTGCGCGGCAGGACCTGTCGAGTCCATCGGCTGACCTGGTGATGCCTGCTCACGAGAGTTCGACCACTCCCCTTGAATCCCAGGTGGCCAAGGACTCTCCGCTCGACTCCTCGTCTTCCGTGATGGCCTCCTCGGCACAGTCCAACCCACTCAGGCCAACCAAAGCCGACTACGGATGGTTGGCGGAGCTCATGGCACAGTGGATCGAGGATCTCAACAAACGATATCCGGCAACATTACGAACGGAGGGCATTCAGGGGAAAGTGACCCTGGCTGCGATGCTGCATGAAGATGGGCTCTTGAGCGATGTGCGTATCGTGAAGAGCTCAGGCAATCCTGCGCTTGATCAAGTCGCCTTGGACGATGTAAAAAACGGCCCCCCGATCAAGCTCTCTCGCCCACTGGAACGGGATCAACTACCAGTAAAATTTTCGATTAGTTACGATCTCAAGATGGCGCGGTAGTCCTCTCGGCACCTCATGGCGCGTACAGCCGACCACGGAGTCCCGACGAGACAGTGATCTTGCCCTCCTGGTCGATGATGATCGCTTCAACACCCGGCAAGCGCTCCACCAACGCCATCCCCTGTTCCGGTCCTAGCACGAAAATCCCGGTATCCAATCCGTCAGCCGTCGCGCCTTCATTGGCAATCACCGTGACACTCTGACAAGCACCAGCCGGGCGCAGGGTTTGCGGGTCCAAGATGTGATGATAGCGGACTCCGTCCCGCTCGAAGAACCGTTCGTAATCACCCGCTGTCGACACGGCTTCGTCGTTCAGGTCGATCATGGCAATCAACTCTTCCTCCCGGCGTGGATGCTTGATACCAACCGGAAACCCCTTTCGGTCCGGCAGGACACCGAACGCTTTGATGTCGCCTGATAGCGCAACCACCCCACCCATCACTCCCACTCGTTTCATCTCCGTCACGGCCCGATCGGCTGCGTATCCCTTCCCAATCCCACCCACATCGATGCGCATTCCCTTATGGGGCAGATAGATAGTCCGTGCTGCTTTGTTGATTTGAATGCCTGTCCAATCGACGAGAGGCTTCAATTGTTGCAATTCCCTCTCATCGGGAATGCGCTGCCGTTCGCTTACACTCCAGGCTTCGATGGCGGGACCGAGTGCGATATTGAACCCACCGTGGGTGAGCTGGGCCATTTCAATGGATCGGGCCACCAACTCCAACGTCTCTCGGCTCACTTGCACAGGCTGACGGCCGGCTTCTGCATTCACCTGTGATAGTTCACTGTCTTGAAGCCAGGTACTCAGTAACCGTTCAAGCCGCTTGATCTCATCGAATGCAGCCTGCATAGCCCGATCACCTATGTTCTGCTCAGAGGCTACAGTCGTGAGGGTAACCAGAGTACCCATGTGCATCTGAGTACGTTTCGAGACGACGGGCGGAGGAGCCGATCGCATCTCCGCGCACCCAGCCATGAAGGCCGTGATAAGACTGAGCATTATAAGAAAGGCGCGGGCTCGTGACAGTTTCATGGTCACAATTGTCCTTATCACCGATGCCGCCGAAAACACCTTGGATACCGAGGGGAGGGCGGCACTTCATAGAGCCGTGCTTCCGGTGGATAGCGCGGGGACGTTTCACCAGTTAAGACCGTCAAGACTCGCCCCCACAACCAGACTGCCCGCGACCTGACTCGGATCACGGCAATTCAGTCACACAGCCTGACATACACAGAATCGGCGCTCCCGGCAGCCTCGCTGGAACACCCAGAGCTTCTTCATGGGGAAATTATATGGCAAGCCGCATTGGAAATGGCAGACCGCTCGGCGAAAACTAACCGCTTGACAGTGGAGCACTGATCGGGATATTAATAATCGTTCTCAATTTCAATCTATCGATCATCACATATCATGACTATCGCCAAGGCCTCATCGGTGGACTACGATCCGACTCATGAAACGCGCTGTGAGTGCGGCCAGCTGATCGCCAAGGTGTGCGGACAAGGGCTGGAACTGAAGTGCAAGCGCTGCAAGCGCATTGTCGTCATCCCCTTCTCTTCAATCGAAGGCTGGGGAACTGCTTCAACATAATTCCCTGTCAACAAAGGAGGCACATACTTACGTTTGGCGGTTGCACACATTTCGTTGACCCGAAGACCAGAGACCGTTGAGTCCCGAGTCAGACCATCACCTTACTCATGCGGGAGGATACCGATGAAGATGCGGTCAATTCTCTGGGCTCTTTCGATCATTGCGCTGGCGGTCACACCGGTCTTCGCAGAAGAGAGCCTTGAGGAACGAGTGAAGAGACTTGAAGAGGCGTTGCAGAAAGCCCAGGAGCGTGAATCTCGCGAGATTCAGAGGGACGCTTCGTCCTCAAAACAATACCCGATGCCGGCGGGGCCGATGACCGATATTCGAGTGGGACGCAAGGGGGAGGAGACCGTTCCCCTCGGATTTGGATCGACCGGATCGGGAAAATTGCTCTACGCCAAACCCTTCTTAAGCATGCCCAAAGCCATCGTCGGCGGTTATGCCGACGTGATGTACAACATCCTGTCTCGTCAAAACTTGGACAATCCTAGTCGCAATAGTTTCGGCCAGCAGCGATTGGTGCCCTTCATTTTCGCCGATATCACCGATCGCATAAAATTCGCGACCGAAATTGAAATCGAACGCGGAGGGACCAATTCACCCCAAGGGGATGGGACGATTCAAATCGAATTCGCCCAATTGGATTACCTGGTCGATGAGAGAATCAACCTCCGAGGCGGCATTCTTCTGATGCCGGTCGGCAAATTCAACTTGCTCCATGATTCCCCCTTGAACGACCTTGTCGATCGGCCCATGGTCTCGAGAATCATTATCCCGAGCACCTGGTTCGAAGCCGGCGCCGGAATCTATGGCACGTTCTATCCATCGGCTCTCTCCAAAATCGACTATGAACTCTATGCGGTCAACGGCATGACCCAGACCGCCGGCGCCATGACGGATTTGGGCGTCCGCAGCGCACGTGGCAGCGTATCCCGAGACCGTGACGACAGCAAGGCCATCGTCGGCCGCTTGGCCTTTAGTCCGATGTTGGGGATTGAAATCGCCGGGTCGGGTTATCATGGGCAATATAAACCCTCGACGGCCACAGTCGGCTCCGGCAATCTTGATATCTTTGCGGTTGACTGGACGTTGCAACGTGGGCCCTTCGAGTTGATCGGTGAAGCGGCCTGGGTCAGGATCAGCAATAACAATGCGACCGGGGTGGCCGGCAACGGCATCGGCCCTGCCGGCATGTTCGGCTATTATGTCCAGGGGAACTACCACTTCATGCCGGAGATCTTGAAGAGACTGGCGCCCAGCCACTTCTCTGACGCATCCACCTTCACGGCAACGGTACGCTGGGAACAAGTCGACACCGATACGGACAATCGCACCGTCGGCGGGGCAAACACGCTTGGAAATCGGCGAGAGCTCGACCGATTGACGGTGGGTCTCAACTTCAGGCCGATCGAAGATACGGTCTTCAAAATCAACTGGCAGCATAATGCGCAGAACGGCGCGGTGGGATTAACGCCTGCCGGAGATCTGGGCACCGCCAGTAGTCCGATGGATGGAGACGGATTTCTATTTCAGGCAGCGACCTACTTCTAACTGTGCGGCAAGGAGGCTCCCCGCCTGATCGGCGGGGAGCTGATGACATGACAAGGTTTCGACAACTGTTCTTGCGACTCCTCCCACTCCTGCTGACCGGAAGTGTGGGAGGCTGTGCCTTGATGACAAGCGGCATGCAACAACGATTTGCGGTGTGCAGTTATGACCACGCATGGGAAGCGGCGATGGATGCCGTAAAGGATCGATCAGCCGACACGCAGGATAAAGAAGCCGGCTTGATCGTGACCGAATGGCTTGAAATTCCAATGCCTGGACGGCCCTACGGCGTTTTTCGGAGAGATGTCGGCGACAGCAAGGACCGCTCCCGCCTCACGTTGAAAGTGAAGCGGATGGATGATGTCACCAGAATCTCTTTCATCGAAGAGCGACAGAGCTGGGTCTTTCGAGGAGGATCACGTCTCTTTGGCTGGGCTCCGACCGACCCCTCCCAGGAAGTCATGCACGACGTGCAAAACCGTCTCGACGCCAAACTGAAGGAGCACGGATGCACCGTCACGTAAGCGTCATTTCAGGTTTTGTGCTGGGAGCCTCACTGTGTCTGACGCTTTCCGCTTGGGCCGGAACAGAAAAAGTATGGGACAACGACCTCAAGCGTTATCTCACCGAAGATGAATTAAATCATGCCGAGATCTTCATGAGCGAGGAAGCGGCCGTCAAGATCATCCTGGCAAAATCCGAACGAATTCGTAAGGACGTCCTCCAACTCACGCAGGACAGGAAAGACCTGGTGGAACAACGCATCGGGTGGAAGTTCCCCGAACAAGCGTTCGAAGTCTACATCGGCGAAACGGGCGAGAAGATCGACGGATACGCCATGGTTCATAACACCATCGGCAAACACAAGCATATGACCTACATGGTCGGGGTCGACACCAAAGGGGCCTGTTCGGATGTCGAGCTGCTGGTCTTTCGCGAGGCCCGCGGGAGTGAAGTCGGCCGGAAGCGGTTCAACGTACAGTACGAAGGCAAGACCGTATTGGACCCGATTCGCATCAACAAAGATATCATCAATATCACCGGCGCCACGATGTCCGTCCGTTCCATCAGCGCCGGCGTGAAACGGGTACTCGTGTTGATCGACGAGTTCTACCTGAAGCCTGCCGGGCTCGGCAGTGATACGCTGGCCGCGAAAAAAGATAAAGGGTTTTTGTCTTCAATTTTCGGGAACTAGCGAAAGCGGACCCAGCGTCCCGGGCATGCGAAACTTTAATCAAAAATTCAGGCTCCGTGATTCGGATCGCCATATTCGGTTGCTCTACACGTTGTTTTTGCTCTTGATGCTGGCTGGATTTACATTTTCGTTTTTTTGGGCACATAGCATGACGGGATTGTCGCCGCAAGGCATTGCCGAGCACTACCGAGGATCGGATGCGACGTTCGGGGAACCGATGTCGTTCCGCGAGCTGGCGGAAATTACCCATTTTCATCTCTTCACGATGCCGGTCGTGTTCATGATTTTGATCCACGTGATGTATTTGACCAGTGCAAGTCACACCCTCAAGGTCGTCACCACATGGGCCGGCTTCGGCGGCGTGATGCTCGATCTGGTATCGCCATGGCTGATCAGCTACGTGTCTCCTCTATTTGTGATCTCAATGTTGGCCGGCGATACCCTCATGACGATCAGTTTCTTAGTCATGATGGTGGTCCCACTGTATGAAATGTGGATACGTGGACAGCCGTTAATGGGAGGGAAGCGCCCCCAAGGGTCCTAACCTTCTCAGTCGGCGGCACACCCTTTAGCGGCCAGCGGTTATTCGCCCAGAGCCCAGAATCACGCACGTGATTCTGGGCTCTTCGTTTTTACAGGAGGCAGCATCATGCATGTCGACATTGCAGATCGCATCAAGCCAACCGTCTTGCCCATTCAGAGCATGCTCACAAAGATCGATCGGCTTCATCTGCCGTCCGCCTCACGGCGCGATCTCGAGAGCATTCTCGTTCGGCAAGTGGCGAAAGAACTGGATCGGCTTCTACCGTGGCAAGCCGGGCATGGTCAGGGAACAGCGGCGATCGCATTTCAAATCGGACGGGCTGCCCATCTCACCGACGAGGATTTGCATCAGCTCAAGCTGGCGTCCCTGCTTCACGATATCGGCGTTCTCATGCTTCCACCCTGCCTGCAAACCAAACGAGAATGGTTTGAGCCGGACTCCTATGTGGCGATTCAAAACCACCCGCGGCTGGGAGCCACGCTGCTGGAACCGTTTTCATTCCTTCGTGAGGCCACCATCATGATCGCCCATCACCACGAGCGATGGGACGGATCGGGATATCCCTATGGGCTCAGGGGAACGTTCATCCCGTTGGGAGCAAGAATTCTCGCCGTCGCCGATGCATTCGAAGCCATTCAGGTCCCCACGGTTTACGATCGCCCCCTTCGAGATCGCATTGCGCTTCGAATTCTCCGGGTGGCGGCAGGAACTCAATTTGACCCCTCGGTCGTCGATCTCCTGGCCGAACTCATGAGAGAGCCGGAACCTATCTATGTCAGAGAGCCACCTCACCGGTAGCGCCGTCGGCATACGACCTACGCCGGCATCGAAGTGGGAGCCCCACCTCTCCCACTTGGCAAGCATGGACCCTCACCTCCCGAGGGCCCGTGCCTGCCCTACATAACGATAGACGACCGTTGATCTTGGATGAGGGCTTGCCAGGAAGGGTCACACTGATTTTGTTGAAAGGAACCATGACTGTCATGAATCCGACCTTGCGTACACATCAATCAAAGATTGCTCGTATCTTCGCCTCTTCGCTTCTCTTCCTCACCGGACTCGTCGCCTGTTCAGGAAATGAGAACACGCCACCGCCTCTCGCCGCTACTGGTACGCCAGGGGCTGAAGAGGCCGTCGGCGAACGACTGTTTCTTGAAACACGATTCACCCAAGCGTTCAAAGTGTCTCTGGACAACGGCGGCGATATCAATGATCCGAATATCAATGACCGCGCAGTCGATATCGTTGAAACCTTGGGCGCGCCGATCGACCCGGGGCCGTTCAAGGGCCTCTCCATGAATTGCCGGGCTTGTCATTTGGTCGACGATGTTCTGGATGCGCCGAGAGGCGGCATGCGGGCCTATGCTGACTTTGCGCGCCGTAGCCCCATCCCGGCCCGAGCGGACGGCAAAACCGTTGCCGTCCGCAATTCACCCCCTCTCGTCAATGCTGCGCTCGATCGACCAGGCGGCGTCTTGTTCCACGTCGACGCCGAGTTTAATTCCATGGAAGACCTGATCGCGGCCACCTTCACAGGCAGAAACTTCGGCTGGCTGCCTGGAGAACGAACTCAGGCCATCGCGCATATCGCGCGCGTGGTCCGGTCCGACAACGGCGCCGGAGATCTGGCGAAGGAGTTCGATGGAACCCCCTTCAGAGTGCTTTTCGGCGGGACCGACGCCTCCATACCGGAGGAATTCCGGCTCACCTCGGAATTCCGCAAGACGATCGACTCCGCGACCGACCAGGAGGTGTTCGATGCCGTCGTCAAAGTCGTCACCGCCTACGTCAACGGTCTCCTTTTTTCTCAAAACGAAGACAGCGGGGCGCCGATCCGCTCTCCGTTTGATGTGTTCCTGGAGACCAACGGGCTCCCGCAAGCGCTCAATCCCAACGAATCTCCGATCGATTACAGCAGACGTCTTCTGCAACTCGTGAAATCACGTGAGTCGGCCGGAACACTTCAGTTTGTCACCTCGAACCCCAACAGAACAGACGGCCGGTTCCAATTTCATGCTCAGCCCTTCTCCTTTGGGACGCGGGAATTGGCTGGATTGAAGATGTTCTTGACGGAACCGACGGCGCTCCCCGCCACACCGGCCGAACTAACGGCCGGAAAACTCGGCAATTGTGTCGCCTGTCATGCCGCGCCGAACTTCACCGACTTCAAGGCCCATAATACCGGGACGACACAGAAGGAATATGATGAGATTCCTGGCCATGGTGATGGGGCTTTCAGGAATTTGGCCATTCCCACGCTCGCGACACGAACCACCGATGACCTGCCGGCCACCGAACAACACCCGGTGGCCAGTGAGCGGTTCCGATCCGTTCCGGCTGCCGGGACCACGTTGACTGACCTGGGCCTGTGGAACGTTTTCGCCAACCCCGACATGCCTGCGCCGCAAGCCAAGATCCGAAACATCCTCTGCGATGATGAGCAACCCTGTTCCGCCTCTCAAGGCGAACTCTTGAATCGTGCGACCGCTCGATTCAAGACACCCGGTCTTCGCGACCTCGGACATTCGGAGCCCTTCATGCACAACGGTCAATTCGACACCTTGGATGACGTGATCGATTTCTATGTCGACGTCTCAGACCAAGCCCGCGCGGGGACACTCCGGAATGGTGCGCCCCAGCTACAAGGCATCGTCCTTAAACCCGGTGACATTGCCCCACTTGTGGCATTTTTGAAATCGCTGAACGAGGACTACCAGTAAACAGTGCCCGTTATGGACCATGACTCGCACACATCCTTGAAATAGGTGAACGCTATGAACCCGCATTCCCCTTCCTGTTCATTCATCATGACCTGCCGGCGCTGTCACGAACCGATCGGCCATCGCAATCCGCAGCTCTGGTGCATCAAATGCCGACACGTCCAACGTCAACAGGGGCAAGCCAGGGGGCTGGCACAATCGCTCAAGACACGGCGGCTGAAAGCGTGGCTCAAGACTTTTTCCTGCTCGTGAGTGAGTCCTGTTGCATCGTGCATTGAACGCGCGAGAAGCGCGATTTTTTGAAGATGGAACCTGGGATGAGACCTACGGGAACGCAAGGGCAGCAGTCATCGAGAGTGCCGGCCAGGACAACGGGAGCAGAATGCTGAAAGTCTTGCCGGACCAATCTGTCTTGACCGTGGGACAGGGAAAACAGACGGCCAACGTGAGACAAGACTCAACGACAATAGTGTGGCCCTTATCGATTTCGGTGGCCCAACGCGCCCTTTTCGGACTCGCCCAATCCCTGATCTGAAGCATACAGTCCCGTGGGCGCGAAAGGCATGACCGTCTCGGAAGCAGTCCAACGAACAATGCCGACGCCCAAGTCGTCCTTTCCCCCACGCTTTGGGAAAAGACTTCAGCTACAAGACCGACGGGGGCTAGGAGACACTGCCGTTTCTATACGGAATCACCCTTCGCCTACTTCTTAATCTGCTCCGATAGGAACCGGTCAAGACCAACCTGATCGATGGTTCTCAAGCGAACCTCAAACCAATCAACATGTTCCTCGGAATCTTCGATCATATGCTCCAGTAAGTGACGCGTTGTGAAATCTCCCACCTTGGCGCAATGGGCGATGGCTTTTCGAAGCAATTCGACATCGTCGCGTTCGAAATCCAGATCGGCTCGGAACAGCGTTCCTACGTCCTCCCCCCGCACGATCGGATCAAGCTGTCCCACCTCCGGCGTACCGTTTAGGTACAAGATATGGTCGATCAGACCGGCAGAGTGTTGCACTTCTTCATTCGCCAAGTGACTGTAGTGCTCCTGCAGCCGCTCGTATCCCCAATTCTTACACAGAGCCGCGTGCAACAAGTATTGGTGAACGGCCGTCAACTCGGACCGGAGCACCTGATTCAGAAACTCAAGGACGCCTTCTTTAGCTTTCATGGACTCCCTCAGGATTCTTTCTTGATCTGTTCAGCCAGATAGTTCTCCAGGCCGACTTGTTTGATAGTTTCCTGCTGAGTTTCGATCCAATCGATATGAGCATCAACATCCTTCGCCATATCTTCAAGCATGTGCCGGGTCGTAAAATCGGTGACCTTCGTGCAATGCACGACTCCTTCGTTCAACAAGGCCAGCATCTCCTGTTCCGCCTTCAAGTCCAACTTCAACTGTTCAGCTACCGTCTCGCCGACCTGAACGGCGTTCATTCGTTGGACATTCGGGACGCCTTCCAGATAGAGAATATGGCCGATGAGTTCATCGGCATCTTTCATCTCATCGATGCTCCGCTCACGCACCTTATGATGAAGCCGATCATAGCCCCAATTACTGCACATCTTGGCATGGACAAAATACTGATTGATGGCGGTCAAGTCCGCCGTCAGGATTTTATTGAGGATGGCAACGACCCCTTCTTTTGCTTTCATCTCTGGCCTCCTTCCGAAAAAATCATTACCCTTCGGCTCATTATCATCACGTATCACGCTCGTCGTCAACTCGATAAATAGATGCATTCTGATTTCATCTCTCAAATTCGGTGAAATAGATTCTCAATATTACGCGGGCCGCACCTGCGCGCGAGGCGGCGTTTTCTCAATGCGGATGCGACACGCATGGTTCGAGCACTTGAAACAGCAGTCCGCAGGGTGGTATATTCGTCAAAATATAGGCTGCCTAGGAAATTCATTTGGCGGATGATGTCATGATTATGCATGCACTGCGAATAAGCCTTCCCCTCCTGGTCCTCGTAGCCGTAGTCGGCCCTAGCACCGCCGCTGCACATGGAAATGTGGCGATTGAAGAGGACATCTGTGTGCGCAGAATCGGTGGGAATATGGTGCATTTTAGCGCATACCAGCCCCAGATTGAGCCGAAGGCTCAGTACTGCACAGAAATCCCTGATGTGGGGGAAACGTTCCTCGTGGTGGACCTTGTCGACCCGAGTCTGCGCAATACACCCATAGGGGTCAAGATCATTCAAGGAGTCAATGAAAACGAGCAGGACGAGGCCAAGACCGTGGCGTATTGGAAGCCGGTTTCTCACCCAGATGGGGTCGTGAGGGGTGAAGCCACGCTGGAAAAAGGTCTCTACAAATTGATCATCACAGCGGAGGGGCTCAGCCCTTCCACCTACCTGCTGCGAGTGCAGCAGGCTGACTATTCAAAGATTGGACGCGCAGCTCTTGGACCCTTGGCATTACTGCTGGTACTTGGGGTCGTCGGGTATGAGCTCTCGAAATCGGGTCGAGTGCGAGGATGGTTTGCATCACGCCGTCGCTCATGAGCAACCAGACGACGCATGTCCGTATCTGAGCATTCTCTTCACCATCGCAAAAAAGAGGACACATTCATGAAGCCTTTCGCATTCCTGAAACTGACGGTTGGATGTGCCGTAGTTGTTCTGAGTGCTCTCTTGTCTTCGCAAGTCCATGCTCACGGTGGACTCTCCATGGCCGAGGACATGTGCAAGCTCACGATCGGCCCCTATACGATGCACTTCAGTGGTTACCAGCCTGAAAACACTCAACAAAAGCAGTTCTGTGAGGATATCCCAGCGACCGGCCAAACGATCGTCGTGCTGGATTACATCGAGCAAGAGCTTCGCACCCTCCCCGCCGAAGTTCGGATCATCAAAGACACCGGCACAGAAAGCAATCTGGAGACAGACACCGTGTTTAACTTGCCGGCCAAAGTGTATCCCAATGGTTCGATCGACTTTGCCTACACCTTTGACAAGCCCGGGAAATTTGTCGGCATCGTCACTGTGGGCGACAAGAAAGAGCATGTCTCTAAGTTTCCATTTTCGGTGGGAGAGCCGAAGTTCTATACCAAGTTCTTAAATATCTACATGTTTCCTGTGGCTGCGGTGCTCATTGTCCTAGGCATTGTGTTTTTCATGAGAGACCGCAAGCCGTCGCAAACCGTAGCTTCCTAATGGTTTAGACCATCGCGAAACCGTTATGAATGCTGAGCATTAGAGAAACCGAGGGGGGAACATGTCCGGTCATCTTCTCATCCGTGCTTGGGTGTGTTGTGTATTTCTGCTGGTTGTCGCGCCTTTTTCGGCGATGGCCCAACATGGGCATGAATTGGCTGCAGATACGTGCGTCCTCCACGCAGGACCCTATAAGATGCTTTTTGCAAGCTATCTACCTGACATGTACTACGATCGGAAATTCTGCCAAGAGCTTCCGGCGATGGGGAACACCGTTTTGGTTCTAGATTATGTCGAACAGGAGCTCCGTTCTATCCCGGTAGAAGTAAGGATCATCAAAGATACCGGCTCGGAGGATAATCTTGAAGCAGCAACAATCGCACACCTCCCGGCCAAGGTCTATCCCACTGGATCTATCGACGTAAAATACAACTTCGATAAGCCTGGAAAGTTCGTCGGGTTGGTTTCAATAGGTCAAAGTCGCGAACATGTCGCGCGGTTTTCTTTTTCGGTCGGTGAACAAGGCGTCATCTCCCATCTCTCGCACTACATGATGGTCATTGTGCCGGTCTTCGTAGGCATTGTCGTTGC
Source organism: Candidatus Nitrospira nitrificans (assembly GCF_001458775.1). Taxonomy (NCBI): domain Bacteria; kingdom Pseudomonadati; phylum Nitrospirota; class Nitrospiria; order Nitrospirales; family Nitrospiraceae; genus Nitrospira; species Candidatus Nitrospira nitrificans. The sequence goes on along the minus strand of NZ_CZPZ01000032.1, from coordinate 164,329 downwards.
CGTGTTCTTCGCCTTCCGAGATCGTCGCAAGCCGTCACAGGTCCGGGTATCGTAAGAAGCGACTTCTCAAGGGAGCGCCAGACTAGACCGCCCGATGCATCACCGGAGTGAGCAATCGGGCGCAGGGGGAACTCATGGTCGGCTCAGCAGGCATGCATAGGTTCACGCGCTTCATCTTGATCATCGTGTTCATCTTGGCAGCACCTGTGACCTCGGCTTTGGCGCATTCCATGTTAGTCAAGGCCGAGCCTCCGCGACGAGCCGTGCTGACCAAGTCGCCGACACAAGTGCGACTCTGGTTCAACGAGAAGATCGAGGGAGACTACGCCTCGCTCGTGGTCCTCGATGCCCAAAAACAGCCGATCACCGACGCCAAGCCCACCCTTGCACCGGATGACCAAAAATCGATCGTGTTGCCTCTTCCCGATCTGGCTCCCGGTAAATACTCCGTTAAGTTCCGTGTCCTCTCGGTCGACGGCCATGTGGTTGATTCGACCTTCGACTTCACCGTAAAGGGCGACACTCAAAGGAAATGATCGAGGCCGCCGGTGCGCTGTTTCGCTGTCTGCAATTAGCGTCCAACATGATGCTGATCGGAGGTTGCGTCTTCTTAGCAATCGCCGAACAGAAGAGCCTCGAATCAGGGCATTCCTGGCCGGCTCGTCTGAAAAGGACGTTCCCTTGGTTGGCCACCCTCCTGCTGATCGGCCTAGTCGGTCTCTTGGCCACGACGACCGCGCAGGCTACCGGATCTCCTGAAAATGCCTGGAGTCCGCAAGCCTGGTTGGACTTTTTACAAAAGACTCGTATCGGGTTTATCTGGGCTCTGCGCGCTGCCGGTGCCCTTGCTGTCCTTGGGGTCGTTCTGTCCATTCAGCTTTCTCCCGCAGCGCAATGGCGCTACATCGTAGGGGCGGCAGCGGCAGCGCTGACACTGACGTTCGGTTCTCTCGCTAGCCATTCGGCCGCCGAAGAACAAGCGCTGTTGGCCACCGCGATCTATGCCCTGCATCTCATCGCAGCCAGCGTCTGGTTCGGCGGCCTCCCGGGCGTGATCCTTGTCGCCTCCACCACGACCGACTCAACGGACGAAAGATCACGTATCGGTGACGTGCTGGCTCGTTTCTCGGGATTGGCTCCAGCCACAATGATCGTGATCGTCATATCAGGCGTTGTCGTGGCCAATCGCATGTTTGAGACCAATTACGCCGGACTAGTCGCGACTGCCTATGGTTGGCTGCTCATCACGAAGCTCACGTTACTGGCCGTGATTCTTTCTATCGCCTCTCGAGCGAAGTCTCAGTGGATACCAGCGCTTCGGCAAAGCTCCGAGCAAGCAGCCGTAGGTGGTCGAAAACTTCGGACATGGATACCAGTCGAGTTCGGCCTCGCCATCCTCCTGGTCATCGTCGCCACCTTGCTGGCCAACGCGGTCCCGGCTAAACATGACGTCATCGATAACTGGCCCTACCCGTTCCGCTTCTCCATCGACGCCACATGGGACGACTGGCTGGTAAGAGCCATTGTGCTAACCGGCCTTGTGCTCCTGATCATAGGCGGAACGACAATCATGCTCGGTCGCAAGAAACAGTGGGCGACCTCATGGCGAATCGCTGTTCCAACCCTGCTGGGGATCATGGGCCTCAGCGCGACACTCTATCCCATCGCCGTACAATCCTACCCGGAAACCTACCGGAAGACCCCGGTTCCATTCGATGCCATCTCAATTGCCAATGGCGTCGAGCTGTTCACGGCGAATTGCATTCCGTGCCATGGCCCACAGGCTAAAGGGAATGGGATATTGGCCAAGACATTGCCGAAACAACCAGTCGACCTTCTGACGGAGCCGCATACCGCCATGCACACGGCCGGTGACTTCTTCCATTGGCTGACCTACGGACGATTCAACGGGGTTATGCCGGCCTTCGGTGAGAAATTCTCAGAAGAAGAGCGTTGGGATCTCCTTAACTTTCTCCACGCCAACTCCCGAGGATATCAATCGAGGATTATCACGCCTCGCATTCTGCCTGAGCAACCGTTCATGGCTACCCCAAACTTTTCGTATACGGCGCACGATGGCTCAAGCGGCACATTGAAAGACTTCCGCGGAAAACAAGATCTGCTGCTTGTGCTGTTCTCTTGGCCGGAGTCGCGTGCTCGGCTTGATCAACTCCGTACGGCTTCGACCACGATTACCGCAACTGGCGCGGCTATCCTGGCAGTTCCCATGACCGACCTTTCTCCGGATGAGCTGACCTCGATAATCTCACAGGGAATGCCGTTCCCCGTCGTTACCCAAGGTGGACGAGAAATCTCCCGGAGCTATGCGCTGTTCCGCCGAACTCTTTCCATTCCTGACTTGTTCGGCGAGGGAACTCGCCCGAAGCACATGGAATTTCTCTTCGACCGATTCGGATACCTACGAGCTCGATGGATTCCGCAAGGAGACGGACCGGGTTGGACAGACATAAGCCTTTTGACACAACAGATCTCCCAGCTCAATCAAGAGCGAGAGATCTTGCCTCCTCCCGGTGACCACGTCCACTGAAGCATGCCTATGCGATAGAGTTCATCGAGAGAATTCTTCTGGACAAACTGCACATCGCGTGTCCAGGCAGGACAGACAAACGCCATGGTGCAGACCTGCTGATCTTGACTTCAATCATCCGCAAGAGTATAGGTGAGGTCGCACCGACCACGCTTGCCATTTAGGCTGTATATGAGGGGTTTGCTAGCCTAAGCCATAATATTTCCCTTGACTCATCTCAGATTTTTGTCGGATACTTGCTCACATTTTAACAGGTCCATCCACTTGAGCAAATGAGACGTAGTTGTGGGGGATCATTCACTGAAACGTTGTATTCCGTAGGTTCACTATTTCATCCAAACAGAAGGAGGTAGGGAGTATGGCTGCAGACAGTTCGGGGCGAGGGTATGACATCTCGCAGTGGTACGATTCGAAGCCGGTGAAGATCGGCTGGTTGGCGATGCTGGGGATCGGCGTGTTTTGGGTGCTGTACCAGCGGACGTTTGGGTACTCGCACGGGCTGGACTCCATGACGCCGGAGTTCGACTCGGTGTGGATGGGGTTGTGGCGGTTCAACATCCTGGCGAACGCCGCGTTCTTTGCCGTGTCGATCGGCTGGATCTGGGTGACGCGGGACCGGAACCTGACGAACCTGGACCCGAAGCTCGAACTGAAGCGGTACTTTTACTGGATGGGGTGGTTGGTGTGCTACATCTGGGGCGTGTACTACGCGGGCAGCTACACGTTGGAGCAGGATGCGGCGTGGCACCAAGTGATCATCCGGGACACGAGCTTCACGGCGAGCCACATTGTGGCGTTCTACGGGACGTTCCCGTTGTACATCACGTGCGGTGTGTCGAGCTATCTGTATGCGCAGACGCGGTTGCCGCTGTACAGCCAAGCGACGTCGTTCCCGTTGGTGGCGGCGGTGGTGGGGCCGATGTTCATTCTACCGAACGTGGGGTTGAACGAGTGGGGCCATGCGTTCTGGTTTGTGGATGAGCTGTTTGCGGCGCCGTTGCACTGGGGCTTCGTGACGTTGGGCTGGTGCGGGTTGTTCGGGGCGGCGGGCGGGGTCGCGGCGCAGATCGTGAGCCGGATGTCGAATCTGGCGGACGTGATCTGGAACAACGCGCCGAAGACGATTCTGGATCCGTTCCCCAGCCAGGTGAACCCCAACGCCAAAGCCGGATACTAAGGGGTAATGGGCTGAGCACAGATTCATATGAACCATAGGTCGGCATCTGCGGTTGGCCAGGCGCTCCATGGAGCGGAGCGTCTGGTTGGCCACGGTCGACCGAAATGACGGAGGATGTCAGTTATGTTTAGAACCGATGAGATTATCAAGGCCGCGAAGTTACCCCCTGAAGGGGTGGCCATGTCTAGGAAGATTGACTATATCTATTTCATTCCCATTTTGTTCGTTACTATCGTCGGAACCTTCCATATGCACACAGCGCTGCTGTGTGGAGACTGGGATTTCTGGCTCGATTGGAAAGACCGTCAGTGGTGGCCGATCGTGACGCCGGTTACCTTGATCACTTTCTGCGCCGCTCTCCAGTACTATAACTGGGTGAACTACCGACAGCCGTTCGGCGCAACGCTCTGCATTCTGGCGCTTGGCGCCGGCAAATGGATTGCCGTCTACACTTCGTGGTGGTGGTGGTCCAATTATCCACCCAACTTCGTCATGCCGGCTACAGCGATCCCCGGTGCCTTGGTTCTCGACATCGTGCTGTTGTTGACAAGGAACTGGACGCTGACGGCGGTGATCGGAGCGTGGATGTTCGCGGCACTGTTCTATCCGAGCAACTGGCCTATATTTGCCTATAGCCATACGCCTCTCGTTGTCGATGGCGCATTGCTCTCATGGGCGGACTACATGGGCTTCATGTATGTTCGTACCGGAACTCCTGAGTACATCCGGATGATCGAAGTAGGGTCGCTGCGCACGTTCGGTGGTCACAGCACCATGATCTCCGCGTTCTTCTCTGCGTTCGCGTCTTCCTTGACGTACATCGTGTGGTGGCAGTTCGGAAAATTCTTCTGCACGTCGTACTTTTACATCACTGACGACAGACAGCGGACCACGAAGGTGTACGATGTATTTGCATATGCCACCTTGGGGCCACAAGGCGACAAAGCTAAACTTTCTGGGGGAAAAGCATGAATGCCAAACACGTCTTCAAACTGTGGATGATTCGACTCTGCGGGGTGGCGACACTGGCGGTCACGCCGGCTCTCGATATTACCCCCGCATTCGCTCACGGAGAGCGATCGCAGGAGCCGTTCCTGCGGATGCGTACTGTGAATTGGTATGATACCGAATGGGTTGGAAAGTCGACCAAAATTAACGATGTGACAGAGCTGAAGGGCAAGTTCCATTTGTCCGAGGATTGGCCTCGTGCGGTGGTGAAACCCACCCGTACCTTCATCAATGTCGGATCCCCTAGTTCCGTCTTCGTGCGTCTGAGCTCGAAGGTAAATGGAACGCCGATGTTCGTCTCTGGGCCAATGGAAATCGGTCGTGACTATGAGTATGTGGTCACACTGAAGGCCAGACTCCCTGGCCACCATCACATCCACCCCATGTTTGCCGTCAAGGAAGCCGGTCCAATCGCGGGACCAGGCGGTTGGATGGACATCACGGGTAACTATGCGGATTTCACCAATCCGATCAAAACACTGACTGGTGAAACATTCGACTCGGAGACAATGGGGAGCGCCACCGGAATTATGTGGCATATCTGGTGGATCGCCCTTGGCATCTTCTGGGTCGGGTTCTTTGCCATCAGACCCATGTACCTCATTCGCGCTCGAGTCCTTGCGGCCTATGGGGACGAGATCCTGCTTGACCCCATCGATCGCAAAGTTGGAGTTGCGGTGTTGGTCCTCACATTGGTTGTTGTGGTCGTCGGGTACATGGCTGCAGAAGCACGGCACCCGATCAGCGTCCCTCTTCAGGCTGGTGAGGCGAAGATCAAGCCTATGCCAATCAAGCCTAATCCAATGGTGGTTGAGGTGACCCATGCAGAGTACGATGTTCCGGGCCGCGCATTGCGCATGACCATTCATGCGACCAATAACGGCACACAACCGGTAACCATCGGCGAGTTCACCACAGCAGGCATCAGGTTTACCAACAAGTTTGGCGCAGCCAAGGTTGATCCAAACTATCCGGCCGAACTGGTCGCAGCGGCTGGTCTGACGATGGATAACGAGGCTGCGATCCAGCCTGGCCAAACAGTTGATATCCATATCGAGTCGAAGGATGTCCTCTGGGAAGTGCAACGGTTGGTGGACATTCTCCACGATCCGGATCAGCGCTTCGCAGGATTACTGATGTCTTGGACGGATTCTGGTGAGCGACTCATCAATCCGGTCTGGGCTCCAGTCCTTCCGGTCTTCACACGGCTGGGAGCATAAGGTAGTCCTGGTTTAATGAAACGCCGGTTCGTCCCCATCGTATGATGGAATGACGAACCGGCGTTTTTCTTTGTTCCCCTTCTCGCTCAATTCTCCCCCATTTATATTTTATATCCCTCATTTTCTCGTTGACATGTTCACTTCTTTATCCAACGAGAGTGTCTTACATCCGCACATCCCACGATGTATGAGTTAACGGCGCGATAACAGATGTCAGGAAACCGGCAAGAAGCGATTCATGACCTGGTTTGAGCTTGCCCGTTCCGCAGGGGTCCTGTATGATTCCAACGGTGTGTGGTACTGCAGATTGAACGATCGTGGGTGTAATACTGAACGCCTGCCGAAACTATTTTGCTCTCAATTACGTTTGATGTATGGAAGCTCCGACAAGCACTTCTGCTCGCTGGCCCTGGCTCGTTAGAGTCACCCAGACTGCCCTCCGACATTTTCCGAACAGCAATGCAGCCAGCACGCATCGAATGCGCGATTATGCTATTGCTGCGTTTACATTCCTGAGCGTTGCCGTGAGTTCTTTGTTTGAAATCAGTGCCAGTATCGAGCGACAACAGGCGTTAGGAGCCTTGGCCTGGGTCTTTCTCGGGACCTTATTGCTCGGCGAAAATCGGGAAACACGGGTGCAGGTCCTGATTGCGGTCATCTTTGCAACAGTGGGAGAGCATTTCGCCTCCATCTATATGGGAGGCTACACCTATCGATTCGAGAATGTACCGGCTTACGTCCCACCAGGCCATGGCATGGTCTACTTGACTGCAGTCGCCTTGGCACGATCTGGCCTCTTTGTACGCCATCCCAGACTAATTGCGCTATTTGTCATAGGCGTCTGGGGCACTTGGGCCATCTGGGGCGTCACCGGGTATGCTGAGCGTGGAGATGCGGTCGGTGCGTTGCTGTTTTGCATATTCTTAATCTGGCTGGTGACAGGCCGCTCACCGATGGTCTACCTCGCTGCATTTTTCATTACGACGTGGCTGGAATTGATCGGTACAACGGTCGGCGCGTGGCACTGGGCAGCTATAGACCCACTCCTGGGATGGCCACAAGGTAATCCGCCCAGCGGCGCCAGCGCTTGGTATTGCCTGGTCGATGCGGTTGCCATTGGAGGAGCAGGGCCGACGTTGCGTGGGGTCAAACGTCTCCACGCCTGGTACCGGTCGAGCGCGGTCTTGAATCGAACGGGGATCTCCTAACACTGATGCGCATGCACTCCTTAATACTGCCCATTTCCTATGGGTACATACACCCCTCAACTTGGCTCGCATCGCGACTGATCAGCAAGAATCATCGGCATCTGTTTCGGCCATCACAGGCACACAGTGTTTCGTGTGAATCACCCAAATGGTCAACGTGGATCGCTGAGTATGAGTAAAGGACCTTTCTTGAGAAAACCGGTGGCTGCAACAATCATCTCTTTGCAAGTCGGGCAACCACGGACCCTGGGGAACAGCGGATCACCAGACCCCTTTGATGAGGTTTGGACGACCGGTTTCTTTAAACAGCCAACGTCCGAATCACTGTGGCTTGGCACAGTCAACTTGGCTGGTGATGGCCAAGCAGATCTAGACAACCACGGGGGACCTGAAAAGGCCGTCAATGTCTACCCGGGAGAGCACTACCCCTATTGGTTGGAGACATTACCGGTACCGGATCTCCACCCAGGAGCATTCGGGGAAAATTTTACGACTACAGGGTTGCTGGAGAGCGATGTGTGCATCGGAGATGTATTTATGATTGGTGACGCCCTTGTCCAGATCTCGCAACCGCGACAGCCCTGCTGGAAGCTGGCTCGTCGATGGCGAGTCAAGGATCTTGCGGTTCGTGTCCAAAATACCGGACGTACCGGCTGGTATTTCAGAGTCCTTCGTGAAGGCCATGTGCAGGTCGGGAACGACCTGGTATTAGTTGAACGCCACTGCCCCGACTGGACGGTGTCTCTCGCAAATACCGTGATGCACCATCGCCCACACGATAGAGAGGCAGCCAGCCAATTGGCAGATTGCACGGATCTTTCGTTGAGATGGCGGACAAAACTCAAACGACGGGCTGCTACAGGAGAGGCGGAGAATACCTCCTCAAGACTGGCGGGACCTCACACGAGTAAGAGCTAATAGATTAGAACTGAGCCGAAGATAAAACACTTAGGCGAGTTGAGCAGGGCCGTACCTCACATTGTGGAGTACGGCCCTGCTGTTAACAGCATCCGAAGAATTTCTGACGACGGCTAGTCCTTTTCATCCTCATCGTCGTCGGCCTTCTTCTTCACTTCCTTGATTACGGCCTTCCCTTGCGCAAGGCTGGCATTGAGGTCATGCTCAGGGACCTTTTTATGCACAAGGTTCTGGTGGCAATCGATGCAAGTCGCCCCTTCGCTTTGCATCTTGGCATGGGCCGCTTTGGCTGAAGCTCCCGGCGGCTTAGTATTCTTGTGACAAGCCCTACAGGTGAGACTGTCCCATTCCTTGAGCTTCATTCGAGCACGAAACGCTGCTTCCGGCCGATGCTCATTGAACTTTTCAATGGTTGAGTAGTCCGTCGTGAACTCCTTTATGAGGAACGGCACACCATCCACCACGTGAGTCCAGACCGCTTTGTGAAAGTTCGATAATCCCTGAGGCACATGGCAATCTTTACAGCCAGGGTCCATACCAAGGGCACCCCAGTGTGAAGATTTTTTCAGCTCCTCATAGGGATAGATCTCCGAATGACAACTGATGCAGAACTCAGTCCTTGAGATGGCGGCCTCACCGCCAAACACGACGGTAATGAGCCCTATTCCAAGAACTGCCCCAGCCGCTAATGTCCCCAACTTTGGCATGGCTATTCGTCCCCAGCCTTGTCGGCCTTCACCGGCGGTTTGGCTGCCTTCTGGAATTCCTCATGGAACTTCGGCATTGGCGGCCCGGTGAAGGTGCCGGCAAGTTTAAAATGCTCATGCATGGCTTTGTCATTTCTTACCGACTTTTCAAAATCAAAGGCATACTTCTTGTCGACGGTTGGTGTGAACGGCGTATAGGGCTTCTTCACTCCCTTCCAAGGTGATCCTTCGTAATTCAAGTGACAGGCATTGCATTTCTCTTGAAACTCAAAGTCCTGACCCGCTTCGACGAGATTGGTCCGCTCCATGGTCTTCTGAGACTTTTCAAACGCTTCACCGGCTTTTCTATGGATCTTTCGATAGTCACTACCGGCTCCATGGCAAGACTCGCAACCGACACCCGTCAAGAACTTTTCCGGTTCTTCGATGACATAGCCGCCTTCCTTACCGAACCCATCGACATGGCATCCAACGCAATCCTTATCCTTTGTATAATCTTTCTTTGGATCAAGCTTAGCCTTCAGCTTAGCTTCTTTCCTCGTGTTGGGTTTGAGGGATTCCATGGCCTTGCCATGGAGTGATTTTTCCCAGGATTCCCCTTCACCTTTATGGCAGTTGAAGCATTTCTTCCTGCCTTCGAAAGTCCCTTCAGCAAAGGCCGTTCCGGCCACTGCTAGAAATACCGCCGCAGCGGCGAATGAATACAGAATGCGGTGATTCACGGCATCTCCTTTCCGATAGAGATATGAGTAAGAACGTAAGGACTTGTCATAAAGCCGTAGTGGAGAATTTGATAGCCTTTTCCCCTGACTGCTTCCAGGCGCTTCAGTTTACCATGGGCGATTCTGGACTGCTACCCCGTTCTTCAAGGACTGTGCAGCAGCGTAACTTTCAATTGCCCGGAATCTTATACACCCAATAGCCACCATGCTTATGGACAAGCTGCATCGCTTGCAAATCAACCGGAGTCGAATTCATGAGTGGAAGCATTTGGGACAGCAAAATCTTTCCCTTTTTCCCTTCGTTCAAAAAATAAGCTCGTACGAGTTTTTCAGACAACGACTGGAGGGTATAGGTATCGTATCCGTACTCTTTCATCCATGCTTTAACTTGGTTCGCAAGCCCATGAACGTTTCCGGTCAAGGGAAAGTCCTTAAAGGCAATATCCACGCGATCAGGCCGCATGAGTCCCAACTTATAAAGGTCCGAGGGATGGACGACTATATACGCCTCGCGAGCACCAACTAATTCCCGAAGCAGGGCCGGCCCTGTATTGGTTTCAGAGGACAGGGCATCCACAAATTGTTGGAATTTTCGTTCCTCTTCAGACGACCCTGATGCGCCCCAAAATTGACGTTCATATTCCGCAATGACATCAGCACGATCCTTCCAGTACGATGGCGCAATACGGGGTTGCCCAAGATGGGACGTAAACAACGTGTCCCGCTCGGACAGAAGACCAATCTGTTGAGAGGTATCCCACCAGGCCAAGATGACAGCTCCCTTTGGAACATGTTTCGTGATATCGGTCGCAATCGTGGCAAGTTCAGATAAATCGCTGCCCATCGAGCCGACAGGCTCAGACACCAAATTTTCCCAGTGTAGCAGAACGGATCTCCCGTTCCCTTTACTAGCCCGATACGCGATAGCAATCGGTTTGTCTACGGATGGAACATGGACTTCGTATTTAGCGATGGTCAAATCAGGCCAAGCTTGGACTGGTAGACTGTCAAACTTCGTGACATTGCCCTCGTCAACCAGCTGATAGTTGTAGGGAGCAGGGGCAGGTTTAAACCAAAGGTAGGCAAACCATCCGCTCAGAAACAGACCTCCCGTCACCAGGAGGAACCCGAGTGACGGGAGGATCTTAGTCCCTGACGGACGTGATACCGATTCGCTCAGGGACGGCGTCGCGCTCACTGCTACTTCTTGTTACGCCGCCACCCTGCGAGGGCAAGGGTCCCGGCGAGCATCATGCCGCCGCCGATCCCGCCCAGCGAGATCTTGCCGGTCTCCGTATCGAGATCCAGCAGACTATGCTTCATCTGGCCTTCGAGCTTGGCCACCCGCGCTTGAAGATCCAGCTTTTCCTTAAGGCGCGTATCATCGTCCATGATTTCCACATAGGCCCGATTCATCGCCGCCCAACCCACCGTATAGGTATAGCCCCAATACTGGTGCGCCAAGCTGACGTGTAATTGCACCAAGTGGTCTTCCGCCATTTCGAACAGTTTCAATTCATTGGCCGCTGGATTGTTTCCCTTCGACCAATAGATCTGGAAGAACTTTTCAAAGCCATCCGTCTCCGGCGCCGGTGGTGCCGGACGGTTCGTCTTCTGACCGGTCAACAGCCCGGACTTATACTGCTCCTCGACGACATGATGGGCTTCGTCGTACTTATCGATACCTGAGAAGGTTCCGTTATCCATGAACTCCAACCACGCGCGGGCATAGGTCTCGGAGTGACACTGGGTACAGGTTTTCACCCAGGCATCGTTCCGCTTGTCGGCCCATTCGGTCTTGATGTTCTCCCGAATGCCCGGCACGAACGGATAGTTCGCCCAACGGACCTTCCGCACGATGTTGTGGGCAATCTTGCCCTGATATTCCATGTGGCAGTACTGACACGTTGGGGCCGTTTCGGCGCCCTTCGCGATGGCTTCCTTGATGGGGATATTGAAGTTCCAGTGATCTTTATCGCGCTGATACTTCAACCCATGCTTGGAGAGGGAATAGGCTTCCCAGTTGTTGTTGTCGGCCCCGCTATGGCACTGCGCACAGACTTCCGGCTTGCGTGATTCCGCCACCGAGAATTCATGCCGCGCATGGCAGGTATCGCACTTATTTTGATTGACGTGGCAACCCGTGCAGCCATCGGCGATTTCTCGCTGCGGCATCCCGGCATAGACTTCCACTTCCACATTGGCCCTATAGTCCAACGCGTGGGACGGACGTCCCTTGGGCCACTGATCCTTCGGCCACGTAATCGTATCCCGCTCGGATTCGCGCTCGGCAAACTCTTGCAGGTGGCAGGTCCCGCAGGTATCGGCGGTGGCCAGCTTGATATCCTTCCGGTGATCGGCCTTGTTCTTGGTATTGATGTCGAAGTGACAATCAATACAGCCGACTTCCTTCAGGTTCTCCCCCTTGCCCAGCTTCCCGATCGAGCGGAGGTTGGCTTCAACCGCTTCCAGCTTCGCCTTCTTATAGAAGGTCTCATCTTTCGGGGTCAGCTTACGGATCTTGTCCAGATTCGCATGGGTGCTCTTCTTCCAGGCCGCCACCCATCCGGGTGATTCATCCGTGTGGCACTTCACGCACTGCTCACGACTGGCGACTTCTTTCACCGCCTGGGGTGGCTTATAGAAGGTATGGGGATCGAAATACTTACTGAAGGAGACCGGCTGCCAATAGTCGCCGTATTTCCCTTTTCCCACGCCCTGCTGCGCCGGATCCATATACCGCTTGACCAACGCTTCATACAGTTCCTTCGGCGAGGCTGAGCGATCAATCTTCAAGGCCTCGTAGGTTTCCTTCGGAACGGTGGGGAAATCCGCCTGAGCCTGCGCAGCCAGTAAGACGCCGCAGACTACCAGCGCATACTTCACCATGTTCTTTACCATCACAGTTCGACTCCTTCCGTTGATGGACACTGCACACTGTCCTTCACAAGAATATTTAATGACACACTAGCTTGTTTATATGCTGGTTGTTTTGCACAAGTTCTTCATAATAAAGATGGCGGCGAAATATAACTGAGCCCTGCTAGACTGTCAAGATATTTCCTTCGCGCATGAGCAACCACATCGCTCATATCTTACAAGAGACACATGATCTGATGGCCACTACGGTCTCTCCCGATCGATGACAACGGTGATGTTTTCCGCGCCCGGCTTAATCGGTTGGCTCATCCCCTCCAGATCACCACTTTCAGCCATGGCTTTTCCGGATTTCGACAGGCGCGCGACGATGACAACCGTATCGATATCCGACAATTTCCTCGACGGCATAGGGCTCGTTGAATCATCCAGCCGGAAGGTGAAGGGCAAATCTTTTCTCGATGCTCGGACGATCGACACGGGCATCGGCGGCCCGGCCACATCCTTTGCAAATACGAACAACGTATCTGGAAGCGCTTTGCCTGCCATGTTCGGCCCTAATACCACCTTACCCGTAATTGCACGTGGCTGCCCGGATTGGGCCGACGGCTTGGCGGGCTTTGCCTGTTCCATCGGTGGATTGGCCACCATCATCCCCATGCTGGGACCACCGCCGAGACGTCGTTTGGCTTCGGCAATGCTCGCTTTCAGTTGATCCGCCGACTCTTGGTCATCAGGCGGAAGATACGCGTGGGCATCTTCCCATTCTTTGGCGGCGCGCGAAAAATCTTTTCGGTTGTAGGCAAGGGTCCCGGACAGCATCAACGCCTTGACATTGTGGGGGTCGACCTTCAAAGCTTTTTGGATCAAGGCCTCAGGCCTTCCTTCCAACTTGCGCCCCTGGTGGACGCCGAGTGCATCCGCGTAGTCGGCGAGGAGACTTGCATTATCGGGATCGAGCTTGGTGGCCTTCTCGAAAATGGGGACGGCATCGGCATACCGTTCCATGGCCATATAGGATCGGGCCAAGAGTCCCCATCCGACCCCATCATTGGGATTCTGCTCTAATTTCTTCCGCAACTGCTCGATCAGCTGATTGAGGCTGTCGGCCATCTGAGGATCATCGCCGGGTCCGCCTTGCGAGGACGACGCTGCTACGGCCGGGTGCGTCATTGCGGCAGGATTTCCCAATGTCCAATAGAGCACGCCACTGGCTGCCGGAATGACCAGGACCAGCGACAGTGCGACAAGCCGAAGATTCACGAGCCCTCCGGACATCATCGACGATGTGTCGGTGGAACCAGTCTCCTCCAACACCCGGCGCTCCAGCTCATGTCGAGCCGTCTGATACTGGTCATCCGTCAGCAGCCCGTTGGTGAGATCTTGCTCCAGCTCCGAGAATTGCTGCCGATACACCGGCAACGTCTTTTCCTGTTCACTTGTCAGCTGCGCCGGACGCTTCAACAACGGGCGCACTAAGAGGCCCAAGACGGCTACGGTCATGGCGGACACGATCGCCCAGAATGTCACGGTCATGATCGCTTCTCTCCTTCTGCCAAGAGTTGTTCAACCCGTCGATGCTCTTCATCCGTCACCGGAATCTCAACCATCGTACGCGCTCGACGCCGCAACGTAACGACCAACGCCGTCGCCCCGATCGCCATTAAAGCAAATGGTCCCACCCACAGCAGCGTGGTCGTGGCCTTGAGCGGCGGTCGATACAGGACGAAGTCCCCATAGCGGGCCACAAGAAACTCGATGATCTCCTGGTCGCTCATATTCTTGGCGATCATCTCTCGAACTTCTCGACGCAGGTCCTCCGCCAGCGGAGCGTTCGAGTCGGCCAAGGTTTGATTTTGACAGACCAGACATCGAAGCTCGACGGCGAGATGCTTGAGCCGCGCCTCGGCGGCCGGATCATCGGCCAACGGCCTGGCCTCTCCGGCCCAGACCGTCCCGCACGACAACACTATGATGAGCATCACCCAAGTCATTGCGATTCAAGCTGCTTTACAAGAGGAAGAATCGTCTTGGCGACCGTGTCGGAATCCAATGGCCCGATCTGCTTATAACGGATGACGCCCTGCTTGTCGATGACGTACGTTTCGGGAACTCCGTAAACTCCGTAATTGATGCCGACCCGTCCGGCATCATCCACCCCGACAATCGGATAGGGATTGCCCCATCGCCTCAACCAGGTCATCGCTTCGTCCTGCTGATCCTTATAATCCATGCCATAGATCGGCACTTCACCGGACTTGGCCAGCTCCATCAGCACCGGATGCTCGGTCTTACACCCGCTGCACCACGAGGCCCAAAAGTTGAGCAGCCACACCTTCCCTTTGAGGTCTGCAGGAGAAAACACTTTCTCGCGATCATAGAGCTGCGGCTGGGAAAAATCCGGCGCGGCCTTCCCGACCAAGGGAGACGGAATCTCCCGCGGGTTGAGCTTGAGGCCCACGCCAAGAAATCCCACGACGACGATAAATATGGAGAGCGGCAGAAGGAACCGATTCATGCCACTTTTCGCCTAGCTGCTCGTGGGGGTGCAGGCACAGCCGGTTCTTGCCGACGCCATGCCAGTCGATACCGGCGATCACTGATGGCCAGCACACCGCCCAGCGCCATGATAAAACACCCGCCCCAGATCCAATCCACAAACGGCTTATGGTAAAGCCGCACGCTCCAGGCCCCCTCGTCGAGCGGCTCTCCCAACGACACATAGAGATCGCGCAATAGTCCCGGATCGATGGCGGCTTCGGTCATGACTTGATTCTGAACGGCATACCGTCGTTTTTCCGGGTACAGAACCGTCGTTTCACGGCCGTCATAACTCACTCGGAACGTCCCACGGGCTGCCGTATAGTTTGGTCCGACCACATCCTGAGCCCCGTCGAATCGAAACGTATAGTCGCCGATCGTCGCCGTCTCGCCCACGCTCATCCGCACATCCTTTTCGGATTCGAAGCCTTTCACCATCGTCACCCCGACGATAAAGACCGCAATCCCGCAGTGCGCCACGAGCATCCCCCAATAGGATCTGGGCACCGAAGCCAGGCGTTCGACAAGACTATTTCCATTCAGATGAGCCAACCGTTCGCGCAATGTCACCACCGCGGTCGTCACGATCCAAATGGCCAAGAGGAGGCCGAGGCTCAACAGAGGTGTCCAGCTCCCCAGGACAAACGGCAGCGTCAGCGCGGACACAAGACTGACCCCGAATGCCCACTTCAACCGCTTCGCCAAATCAGGCAGACTCGCCTTTTTCCATTGGGCCAGCGGGCCGATTCCCATCAAGAAAATCGCAGGGACCATCAACGGCACGAAGACGGAGTCAAAATACGGAGGCCCCACGGAAATTTTCCCGAGGTCCAGGGCGTCTAAAAACAAGGGGTACAGCGTGCCTAACAGCACCGAGCCCATCGCGGCCACCAACAACACGTTGTTGGCCAACAGCATGCCCTCTCTCGACAACATCGCGAAGCTGCCGCCCAGCCCAACCTTGGGAGCGCGCCAAGCATACAAGGCCAACGACCCACCGATGACGATCGCCAAAAAGGCAAGGATGAAGAGACCCCGCTTCGGATCGGTGGCAAAGGCATGCACGGAGGTTAAGACACCGGACCGCACGAGAAACGTCCCCAGGAGGCTCAATGAAAATGCCATGATGGCGAGTAAAACCGTCCACACCTTGAACCCGCCCCGCTTGTCGGTCACGGCCAATGAATGCACCAACGCGGTCCCGGCCAACCACGGCATGAATGAGGCGTTTTCAACCGGATCCCAAAACCACCAGCCGCCCCACCCGAGCTCGTAGTAGGCCCAGCCGCTTCCCATCGCAATACCGACCGTCAGAAAACACCAGGCCACCGTCGTCCATGGCCGAGACCAACGGGCCCAGGCCGCATCAAGGTTTCCCCCCAACAATGCGGCGATGGCAAAGGCGAAGGCGACCGAGAAACCGACATAGCCCATATAGAGCATCGGCGGATGGATCACCATGCCGGGGTCCTGCAAGAGCGGATTGAGATCACGCCCGTCGAGAGCCGCAGGAATCAGCCGTTCGAACGGATTGGACACCGTCAACATGAACAGAAGGAACCCCACGCTTACCAAACCCATGACTCCGAGAATCCGGGAACGTGTGGCTTCCGGGAGATGGGAGGAGAAGAGCGTGACCGCAAACATCCACAGGGTCAAGATGAAGGTCCACAAAAGCAGAGAGCCTTCATGCGCGCCCCAAATTGCCGCCAAGCGATAATGCAACGGGAGTTGTGAATTCGATGTTGCCGCCACATACAGCACGGAAAAATCTTTGTCGGCGAACGCGTATCCCAGGCAGCAAAACGCAATCAGCACCAAGAAGAACTGCCCGCGCGCCGCCGGCTTGGCCACCGCCATCAGCGCCGAGTTTCCGACCGCGGCGCCGTAGATGGGAAAGAGTCCCTGCACCACCGCGACGCAGAGCGCGAGAATCAAGGCAAAATGACCGATTTCTGGAATCATAGTGAATCTTTCGTACCTTGAGGAACAACGAGTGACTTGCTTTGCTGCGCCCCGGAGGCCTTCGCCTTCGCCAGCGCTTCCGCCGCTTCCGGAGGCATGTAATTTTCATCGTGCTTTGCGAGGACTTCGCTGGCGACAAACGTCCCATCGACGCTCAACTGCCCCTGGGCCACGGCCCCCTTTCCCTCCTTGAACAAGTCGGGAAGAATCCCTTTATACGTCACCGGCACGCGCTTCGCGGTATCGGTCACGATGAAATGGACGGTCAGACCATCATTTTCACGAACCAGACTGCCGTCTTCGACCATCCCACCGATCCGGAAGCTACGCCCTTGCGGGGCTTCTCCACCGGCGACTTGAGTGGGCGTAAAAAAGAACACCAGATTGCTCTGGAAGGCGTTTAAGATCAGCACGGTCGCCACACCCAAGACAAGCAATCCCAGACCAATAAAGGCAAAACGTTTATGCCGTGGTTTCATCGGTGTCTCCTAACAACGCGGCACGCTGTTCGGCGCGTGCCGCGGCTCGTCGGCGCCACAAAGCCAGTACTTCCCACCCCATACAGAGCGCCGTGGCGATAAACGAGGTCCACACATACAGCCCGTACCCGCCCATCGCAAAAAATTCCGACGCGCTCCCCCACTGCATCAGCGAGCCTCCACCACGTCCCGAATCGCCGCCGGTTTCTCATCCCAGACCGGTAGCGAGTCCCGCTCGACGACGATGCATCGCACGCGGGCGAGAATGACGGCGATGCTATAGAGCCAGAAAGCCACCGTCATGAGCAACATGGCGGTCAACATCGTCGCCGCCATCTTTGATCCCGTCGACATGCTGACGGAGGCGCCTTGATGCAAGGTGTTCCACCATTGCACGGAAAAATAGATGATAGGCACATTGACCACACCGACCAATGAAAAGACCGCACTCGAGCGGTCGGCGCGACGCATGTCGTCGATCGACGTCCGCAAGAGCATGACCCCCGCATACTGAAATAAGAGGATGAGCTCCGAGGTCAGCCTGGCATCCCAGACCCACCACGCACCCCATGTCGGTTTTCCCCACATCGCTCCGGTCAGCAACGCCAGGAACGTAAACATGGCCCCGGTGGGCGCGATCGCCTGAGCCATCATGAAGGAAAGGCGCGCGTTGAGTCCCATTCCGACGCCGGCCCAGATCGCCATGACCACATAGAGAAACATCGACATCCAGGCGGCGGGAACATGAACAAAGATAATCCGATACGAGTCCCCTTGCTGAAAATCGGTCGGCGCGACGAAGAACCCGATATAGAGGCCGATAGCCATCAGCGCAACCGCCGCAACGGCGAACCATGGAATGAGGCGTCCTGCCAGGGGATAAAAGGCTTGTGGCGCCGAATACTTCGACCAATTCACGTTGATGAGATCCTTCTATTCCAACGCAATGCGTATCGCCGCTGCAGTAGCCCAGGGCGCCAGAAAGAGCGAGAGCACGAGACAGGCCCCAAGCAGCGACAGATTTGCTTCGCCGCCGACTCCAGCCATACTGCCGGTGACGGCGCCGGCCCCAAAGATCAACACTGGAACATAGAGTGGAAGCACCAGGAGGGCAACCAGTAGACCACTCCCCCGCACGCCAAGGACCAACGCGGCGCCGATCGCACCAATCATACTCAACGTCGGCGTCCCAAGCAAGAGCGACAACACCAACACCCCCAGGGGTTCTCCACCCAAGCCGAATTGAAGGCCGAGGAGCGGCGAGAGCAGCACCACGGGTAATCCGGAGATCACCCAATGCGCGAAAACCTTCCCAGCCACCAGGACCGCCAAGGGCTGGGGAATCAACACCATCTGCTCGAGGGCCCCATCCAGATAATCCGCCGTAAACACGCGTGAAAGCGACAATAAACAGGCCAACAAGGCCGCGACCCACAACACGCCGGGCCCGATGACCTTCAACACCGCCGGCTCCGGACCGACGCCCAGGGGAAAGAGACTGACCACAATGACGAGAAAGAAGACCGACATCGCCGCGTCTGAACGACGCCGCATCGCGAGCAAGAGATCCCGCTTGACGATGCCGCTGACGGCCTCCCGCATGCTGGAGCGGTTCATCCAGCCAGCCTCAGGCGTTGCAGCCGCTCCGCGGGCAGCGCGACCTCCTGGTGCGTGACCACGACCGCCAGTCCTCCACGTTGCACATGAGCAAGCAGCCGCTGCGTCACCACATTCGTGGACGCCGCGTCGAGAGACGTGAACGGTTCATCCAACAGCCACAGGGGACGCGTAGAGAGCCAGAGCCGCGCCAGCGTGACACGGCGCTTTTGGCCTTGCGAGAGCACCTTGGACGGCAACTGATGAATGGGACGCTTCAGTCCGATCGCTTCCAAGGCTTCCTTCGCCCCGTTGTTGGAACAAGGTTCCCCGGCCAGAGACGCGGCGCTCATCAGGTTTTCCAAGGGGGTCAGGTCATCCTTGATCCCGTTCAGATGCCCGAGATACGTCAGCTGCCCGGCATAGAGTTCCTTGAGTTGATGGATATCCTGACCATCCCAGAGTACCGAACCGTCTTCCGGCGGCAACAAGCTGGAGAAAATCCGGAGCAAGCTGGTTTTCCCGCTGCCGTTCTCACCCACCACGGCCAACAGAGTTCCCGGCTCAACCTTTACCGTGAGGTCCGAAAACAGCCGACGCTCGCCTCGACGGCAACTGAGTCCGACAGCTTGCAACATAAACGCTACTCAACAGGAAAAGGTCGAGAGTAAGGGAACAGCGCGTGGAAAAACAAGGGGCAGGAAGCCCTGCTTGCACTCAACGTGATCGTCCTATTAACCTGGTGCGACTGGCGGGTTAGGGAAAACTCGCGCTGGCTTCTGTCGCCGTCACCGGCATCAAGGATCACGGCGACCATGAGTAGCCGTGCGGGATGCGCACAACGGCTGCCCGCAAGGCCGCAGCCAGCGAGGAGGCGACTCGCAGCGGTCTTTTCCCGCATCCTGCTGGATTGGCATCTATATCGTGAAGGAGATGAATCATGAGCGAACTGGTCTGTATTGCCTTTAAGGATTCCAGCACGGCCGATCGAGTGCTGAACGAGCTGCGGGCTATGGAAAAGAACTATGTGCTCGATTTGGAGGATGCGGTCATCGTCGTGCGCGACATGGACGGCAAGGTCCACCTCAAACAGTGCGTCGACGTCTTCGGCGGGGCGACGACTCATGGGGTGTCGCTCGGCGTGTTGTGGGGAGGACTGATGGGCTTGCTCTTTATGAACCCCCTGGCCGGCCTGATCGGCAGCCTCGCCGGCGGGGCGGGGGCCGGAGCCGTGACCACCGCGGCCAGTGAGTTTGGGTTATTGAGCGACTATGGGATTCCGGATAATTTCATCAAGCAATTGGGAAGTACGATCAAGCAAGGCACCTCCGCAATCTTCTTGCTGATCCGGAGCGTCGATCAAGACAAGTTACTCGCCGGCTTCCCGCCGCACGAGGGAACGATTCTCCAGACGTCCCTGAGTAAAGAGCAGGAAGCGAAGCTGCGAACCGCCCTCGCGCACGAACACAAACAAAAGACAGCCACAACATAGCAGGGCTTCCCGGAACGACGTTCGTCCTGAGCCAGTCGAAGGCGAACGTCGTTCCGGCGAGAGCTTTCCGCACGCAACATGGCGTTCAGCCCCTCTGCTTCCCATCCAACAGGCAACTCACGTTCATATCTCCCATAACATTGATCGCGGTGCGACAGCGATCGAGGAACCAGTCCACCGTCAGCAAGACAGGAATGTACTGCACGGGGAGCCCAACGGCCGTAAAGACCATGGTCATCGTCACCAAGCCCGCTTCGGGAATGCCGGCGGCGCCGACGGAGGCGATGATGCTCGTCAGCACGACCATCAGTTGCTGCTGGAAACTCAGATCCATCCCGATCATCTGCGCGATGAAGAGTGCCGCCATCGCCTCGTACAAGGCCGTGCCGTCGTTGTTAAAATTCGCCCCAACCAGCGCCCCCATGCTCGCGGACCGCTCACGCAGGCCCACGCGATCCTTGAGCGAGGCGTAGGTCACCGGCATCGTGGCCGTTGAGCTGGCCGTAGAGAACGCCATCACCAGCGCATCGCGGCCGCCGCGGAGCAACTCACCAGGACGCACCCACGAACCGAATCGAATGCGGACCATGTAATACCCCGCCTGGATCGCGAGCGCGAGCAGCACGCTCAGCACGAAAATTCCAAGCGCCTTGAACGGAGCGAAGCCCTCCGTCCCCACGATGCTCGCGACAATGCCGAAGACCGCCAACGGCACGACCGCAATGATCCAGTGCAAAATCTTGATGAGCGACTCCAGGAAGAGCTCGACGAGCTGTCCTATTGTTCCTAGCGGCCGTTCTCGTTCCTTGCGGAGGGCCATCCCAAAGGCCACGGCCACGAAGATGACTCCGATGACCTTTCCATCATCACTCAGCGGTCCCAGCAAACTCTTCGGCACATTTTCAAGAAAGAGGGCGAGCGGATTGGCGGATGTTGCCGTTTCGTCGCGCGGAGACGGGGGCGTGAGTCCCGCCCCTTGTCCCGGCTGAATCACATTGGCGACCGTCAAACCGACTGTGATCGCGACCACCGTGTTCAGCAACAACAGCCGCGGCAGTCGTGCCGCAAGCGGCCCGCCGAGCTGCGTCGTCATGAACGTGTGCACGATCGCCGCAAGGATCAACGCCGGCGCGAGGGCCCCGAGAAGGCGCAACACGAGCTTGCCCGGCACCGCCAACATAGCCGCCTGGCCGCCCAGCAGCAACCCCACCATGACGCCGAGCACCAGGGCAATCACAATGCGCCCATAAAGCGGCATGCTCTGCCATCGCACGATCAGGCCGGTCTCCGACGGAGTACTTATTGTTTCTTCCGAGGAGCGGTCGTCCACCAGTTGAAACTCCTATAACTTCATTACCCGTCTTGGATGAGAAGGATCACGAATGTACCACGAAGCAGGCTACCGATGAGTCAGATGATCGGGGCGAGGGGAAACGGCACGCTTATGCGGTTTAGTCGAAGTGATCAAGGATGCGGATGTGCGCATAGCCGGCAGTGTCGCACGTGGAGTGAGAACTCAAGGGTGATACCTGCATTCCTAGCATCCCTAGGGATAAGCCTAGGCCTCCCGCTTTCTTTCCCAGTGTACATGATAGATCGCTCGAAGAAGAGTCTAGGGGACATCCTGGGGGGAACATCTGAAGGGTATATATCGAGGCTGTAGTACGTGCACCTGAAACAATACATTAGAGATCTCGTGAAAACCGATTCATCGCCAGCTGAGCTGGAGTAGCGCAGTAGCAATAGGAGGTGCACGATGCGCGTTCAAACAATAGGCTTTATTGTGCTCGGTCTTGCCGGCCTATTATCTTGCAGCGCGGAACAAACAGCGGAGACAAACATCCCGCCCGGGACCCCACCCAGCGGCCCTGCCGTTTCCGGGAATGTCTTCAGCCGCATGTTTCCAGAGTTGCCGCCTTTTGCGCCTCCGACCGATGCAGCCCGGGAACAGGCGAACCAGCTCGGCGCGAGAGGAGGCCTCCTCGATGCACGGGACGGTCAGGCCAACGCGATCAATCCAGATAATCCAAATATGACGGCGGGAGTCACGTTCTTCGGTCAGTTTGTAGGTCACGATGTTGTACGTCTCCAAAAGGAGTCACTCCTCGAGCAAACCGATGCCCGGCAGACGACGAATTTTCGCACCGCCGCGTTGGACCTCGATAGTCTGTATGGTGAGGGTCCTGACAGATCGCCTGACCTGTACGAGACCACCTCGGGAGACATCAAATTCCGTGTCGAAGTCATTCCAGGATCCGAGCAAGTCTCCAGAAAAGGCGCGGTGCGATTCGACCTCCCGCGCGATCCCAACAAGAGGGCCATCATCGCAGACAGCCGCAACGACGAGAATGTCATCATCAGTCAGTTCCACTTGGCCATGCTGAAGTTTCACAACGCCGTGGTCGATCGATTGCGCGCCGATCCCGCCCACGCCGGTCGTTCGGGCAGGGAGCGTTTCAACGAGGCGCGCCGTCTGGTGACATGGCACTACCAACGAATCATTCTTCACGAATTTTTGCCGCTGACGATCGGGCAGGATCGGGTGGATGAGATCGTGCGGAACGGCCCGCGTTTTTACAGGGTCGACGACCCGACTCAAGATTCCCTGTTCCGCAATTCGAAAGGCGATCCGCTGATCCCCGTGGAGTTTGCGGCGGCTGCATACCGGCACGGCCATTCACAAGTTCGTCCGAGTTATCGGATAAATTTTGGACCGGATGGCGGGCCGTCGGTCGCTCTATCGATCTTCAACGCTTCAGCCGATCCCAACGATCCCGATCCCAACGACTTGCGCGGCGGCAAACGCGCGCCACGTCGGTTCGTCGACTGGCAGAATTTCTTCACATTCGACACTAACAACGTCCTCCGTAACAAGCGCATCGACACGAAACTGTCGAGCCGGCTCATGCAGCTCCCTGGGCCATCGGCGCCCGGGATGCCCTCGGACGGAATTCAGTCGCTGGCCGCGCGCAATCTCATGCGGCATGTCAGCTTCGGGATTCCGTCAGGGCAAGCGATTGCCCGAGTGATGGGCGTTCCGGTGCTGACGGCTGAACAACTTTCCGAACTGGCACCGTTCAACATGGACCGAAACACC
This sequence comes from Candidatus Nitrospira nitrificans, assembly GCF_001458775.1. Lineage (NCBI taxonomy): Bacteria > Pseudomonadati > Nitrospirota > Nitrospiria > Nitrospirales > Nitrospiraceae > Nitrospira > Candidatus Nitrospira nitrificans. The sequence goes on along the minus strand of NZ_CZPZ01000032.1, from coordinate 140,774 downwards.
CCGCTCTGGTACTACATCCTGAAGGAGGCCGAAGTACTCGAGAACGGCTTGCGCCTGGGGCCGGTTGGAGGTCGGATCGTCGGAGAGGTGTTGATCGGCTTATTGAAGGCCGATAAGGACCCCTGCCCGGTCGTCGAGAAGAACTGCAAACCGACCTTGCCGTCGGCTAACCCTGGAGACTTCGAGATCACCGATTTGCTGAACGTTGCCGGTGTCGTTCCTCCACTGAATTAGATGCCGGATCGCTTTCTTTGTCACATGACCAATGGGCAAGCTGTAGCGCCTCGCTGTCACGAACAACATGGCACTGCATCCATACCACGCCTCACTGATAGTCAGCGGAGGCGGTTCGTTCGTCTATGATCCTCCCGTTTTCGTTGTTCGCCATGCCATTGCAGCAGCGCTGAGAAGCATGAACGAGGCCAGAATAAACGGCGCGCCGGGGAATTCCCCGGAAGTGCTGAGCGCGGAGTCGGACCGAATGGAGAAGGCAAAGGTCTGCGTAAAGAGAGTCGGCCCGATCAAGCCGGTGACACCGTTGATGCTGGCGATGGCACCCTGCAGCTGGCCCTGCTCCGCGCTGTTGACCCGACGTGTCATGAGCGATTGGTTCGCGGGACCGGCGAGTCCCCAGAAGGCCATCACGGGTATGCCGAGGCAGAAGATCCAGCCCTCCGGCGCGAGGCCATAGACGAAAAAACCGACTGCCCCACAAAGCAACCCAATCAGTAACGTGCTACGTTCGCCGATCCCGGCAGTGATCGGGCGGATCAGTCCGCCCTGGACAATCATCGCCGCCACGCCGACGCCCGCCATCATCAGCCCGACGCCGGCCGGTCCCCATCCATAGCGATAGCCCATGTACAGGACCGAGACGCTCGGCAGCACCGCATGGGCGAGGTAGCCGAAGAACGCGACAGTCGCAAGGCCGAAGAGCTCACGATGCGAGCGCAAGAGCACGAGCGAGCCGACCGGATTGGCCCGCGCCCAGGCAAAGGGCATCCGTTTGTCGGGCGGCAGGGATTCGGGGAGCACGAAGAATCCGTAACAGGCATTCAGGAGACTGAGCGCCGCCGCCCCCCAGAACGGCAGTCTGGGATCGATCGCGCCGAGCCAGCCGCCCAAGGCGGGACCGAAGATGAAGCCGAGCCCGAAGACCATGCCGATCTTGCCGAATGCCGCCGCGCGCTGTTCCGGCGGCGTCACGTCGGCGATGTAGGCGCCGGCGGTGCTGAAACTGGAGGAGGCCATTCCGGAGATGACGCGGCCCGCCACGAGCCAGGCGACGTTCGGAGCAAGCGCCATCACGATGTAGTCCAAGCCCAATCCGAAGTTGGACAGCAGCACGACCGGCCGACGGCCGAATCGGTCGGACAGGGCACCCTGGATCGGCGAGCAGAAGAACTGCATGAAGGCCCAAGCGGTCCCCATCAGCCCGTAGAGCACGGCCGCCTGTGCCGTATCGCCGGAGAAAAATTCCTCGACGAGTTTCGGCAGCACCGGAATGATGATGCCGAACGACAACATGTCGAGCAGGACGGTGACGAGAATGAAGAGCACCGCGGCCGGGCGCGGCACGGCCGTGGCGGGTGGATGACGTATCACCGCCGCATCCTAACAGACTTTGCCCCACGCAGCGTTTCATCGCATGACGCACCTGCCCGCTCATGCCTTCCGGATTCGAATCCGATTGATCTCGATCCAATAGGCCGATGGTTCGTCGCTACGTCAGCTCAAAGATTTACAGATGTTGGTGCAGGCCTTTTCAGCACTTCGAACTGTCCATTCGGCAGGCTTCGGCGCGGCTTTCGAATCCCGAATTCCTGAGACTGTCGATCACCCATTGCTGCCGTTCCATCTCCTGATCGTAAGGCGTTTTCGCGCCACCGCCCGAATCGTACCCGCCGCCGCCCCTTCGCGGCTGCCTGGCATACATGACTTTGTTCACTTCCGTTTCATAGTATCCCTGCGTCCGGGGATCGGAATCTTTCTGGTAACAGGCATTTAAAAACTGCCGTCCCTCCTGGTCGTGGCCGAGAGCATAGTGTGCCAAACCGAGGTTGCAGTAGGCGTTTGGCGTGTCGGGGGCGAGTTTCAGGACGATTTTTGAATCCTCCAGCGCCTGTTGGAATTGATCGAAGTGGCTATAGACTTGAGCGCGATAGAGATGGGCGCCGACATGGTCGGCATCGAGCTTGATGGCCTCGGTGAAATCGTTCAGCGCGTCGCGGTGTTTCGCGCCTCGGAACTCCCGCAGATAGGTGAGTCCTCTTCCATAATAGGCATCGGCGGTGGGATGGAGGGCGATCGCGGCACTGTAGTCTTGAAGAGCCTGCGGAATTCGGCCGAGCATCTTCAGGGACTTGCCGCGGAAGAGATGTGCCTCGGCCTGTTTCGGTTCGCGTCGAAGGACTTCGCTCGCATCCTGCACGGCCTGGGCATAGTTCCCAAGGAAGTAGAAACAGCGAGCTCGGGCGAGGAGGGCCGGAGTGCTCTCCGGGTTCTTGCTGATCAGGGCGTTGAGGGACTGAAGCGCTTGCGGATTCCCGGCGGCATTGGCTTCGCAATGGGCGGCGCTGAAGGATTCGCCGCAGGCCGCGACGAAACTCACCCCAATCAATACGATGGCCGGGCCTGCAACTCGACCGAAACTCGTCATGCGCCCTCCCACGACCGGCGCATTATCCGCCGCACGGAAACCTGGGTCAAGAATGAGGGTGGGAAGTGTGGGAGACAGACGATTGAAACAAGGAAAAGAGCCTCCTTATACTTTATGCTTTTTAAAAGAGTTTCGCCGAGACTCCGATAAACGGCAGCAGGTAATTGATCCCACGATTCGGACTATCAGTATCTGCGTTGGAGATGTGGCTGAACCGGATTCCGGCGTTCAGCGCCCACCGTACCGTCAAATCATAGCTCGCGCCGGCGCTACCCCAGACCAGAAAATTGAAATCCGATCCTTGTTCGGGAATGCGGCCGTCGAAATTTGTCCAGAGCGGACCCCCACCGCCTTCGACATAGGGTCTAAGAGCTCCGAACGAGGTGAACGTATACATCAGTTTTGGCGTGACACCAATCCCATAGGCACTAGTCGGTTCTGTGATCCCTAAAAACGCCGCTTCAACTCCCAGCGCAACCGAGCCACGCCACCACCCGTCACCTATCGGGTCAGTCAGCCTGATCTGCCATGAGGGATGCACTGCCACCCCGTTCAACTTGGATGACTGCCCCTCCATCACCCGCACCGGCAGCATTCCTCCGATCACTATTCCCATCGACTGTCTCTCACTCATCCGTGAAGAAACCTCTTGAGCCGATGCGAGAGGGGGCCAAGCCAAAGCTACACACAACAACACCGCCATTGCGCCAACCCGATGAACGAACATCAGCCTCCATACCTCCATTCGTATGAATCTCCTCTCAGAACACCGCACACCATTCCATCCAAAGGAACCAGAACCATCGTACCTTATAACATGGACCCAAGTCCGACAAGCATCGGCTGCGTTTCAGTTCACCCATCTCGACGAGATGTCACGGGATCGAACCGTCATCGCATGAAGCCGCAATGAACTCGTCTACCTCATCGGAGATTATGTGAAGAAGGAGCGGTGATGAACGGACTGCGAGGGGGTGAACGGCGAGATCCAGGAATCATTACCCCGCTTCGCGGTAGCCGCAGTCTTGGTTGCGGCATTGGACGCTCCGGCCATCCTGCTTGCTGACCTTTTCCACCAGGAACGGAGCCTGGCACGTCGGACAGGCTTTCGGCACGGGACGATCCCAGAGAGCGTACTCACACTTGGGATAGTTGCTACAGGCAAAGAAGGATCGTCCCTTCTTGGTCCGTTTCTGCACGAGATCGCCGCCACAGTCGGGCTGAGGGCACTTCACACCCAAGGCCAGAGGCTTGGTCGTCTTGCACTGGGGATAGGCGGAGCACGCAATGAACTTCCCGAAACGTCCGGTCTTCACCACCATCGGACTGCCGCACTTGTCACATACCTGATCGGTGGTGATTTCCTCTTTGGGCACGATCTTGATCGTGCCGTCCGGCAGCTTTTCAAAGTTCTGTGTGTTCTTGCAGGGCGGGTCATCCTTATATGCCGGGCAGGCGAGAAACTTCCCATTCCGGCCCCACTTGATTTCCAACATCCGACCGCACTTCTCGCACGGAACGTTGGTCGGTGGCTCGACGATGTCTTTCGGGCCAGGAATCGTCTTCGCCCGTTCCATCTCCCTGGTAAACGGCGTGTAAAAATCGCGCACCGCCTCCACCCACTGTTTGTTCCCCTCTTCCACCTCATCCAGCTGTTCTTCGAGTTGGGAGGTGAAATCCACATTGATGAGTTCGGGGAACCCCTTCATCAAGAAGTCGTTGACGGTTTTCCCCGTTTCCGTCGGCACCAACCGCCCTTCAGTCTTTTCCACATACTTGCGGTCCTGAATCGTGGAAATAATGGCGGCGTAGGTTGACGGACGCCCGATGCCTTTTTCCTCCAACTCCTTGATCAACAGCGCTTCGTTATACCGTGGCGGCGGTTGCGTGAAGTGTTGTTTCGACAGCAGGCCCGCTACCGTCTGGCCGTCCTGTTCAACCAAACGCAACCGCTCCCCTTCCGACAACGCCGGGAGCTGGCGCTCCTCGTCGTCCGCCTCTTGATCGGCCTTCGGTCTCTGCGACGGCGCTTCTTTATCGACGCCCTCCATATAGACGATCGTATGGCCGGGAAACTTCACGACCGTTCCGGTAGAACGGAACTTGTACGTCTCCTTGGTGCTGACCGGCGCCGAATCGATACGAGTGACATCCAAGATCGCCGGCACCATCTGCGAGGCAATGAACCGATTCCAGATCAACTTGTAGAGATTGTATTGGTCATGGTCCAAGTACTGGCGGATCGATTCGGGGTCGCGTCCCGCCGACGTCGGCCTGATCGCTTCGTGAGCTTCCTGGGCGGCTTTCGATGTCTTGTACACATTCGGGGTCGCCGGGAGGTATTGCGCTCCGAATCGCGACTGAATCACGTCGCGCGCGTCGGCCGTGGCTTCGTTGGAAATACGAGGCGAGTCGGTTCTCATATAGGTAATGAGCCCTGTCGCGCCTTCCGCCCCGATTTCGATCCCCTCGTAGAGTTGCTGCGCGAGTGTCATGGTTTTTTTCGGCGAGAAATGCAGCTTCCGCGCTGCTTCCTGCTGTAAACGGCTGGTAATGAACGGCGCAACGGGATTCCGTTTCTTTTCCCGACGCTCAATGGATTCGACGACGAAGGCCTTGCCTTGGATCTCGCCGACGATGCGGCCGGCTTGCTCGGCATTTTCAATCGAAGCCTCTTCGCCGTTGATGCTGTGAAGTTTCGCCTCGAACGGCGGCGGATTAGCTCCCCTCAGCAGCGCGGTGATCGACCAATATTCTTCGGTTCGGAAAGCCTCCCGCTCCGCTTCCCGCTCGCAAATCAGCCGCATGGCGACCGACTGCACCCGCCCCATGCTGAGCCCGCGCCGGACCTTATTCCAGAGCAACTGGCTGCCTTGATACCCCACGATGCGATCCAGCACGCGGCGGGCCTGCTGGGCGTTCACCAACTTCATATCGATCTCGCCCGGCGACTGCAGCGCGCGCTTGATGGCCGATTCCGTGATTTCGTTGAAGAGAACCCGGAAGATCTTTCCGTCTTTCTTTTTCTTCTTCGATTTTCCGAGCAGCTCTTGTTCAAGATGCCAGGCGATCGCCTCCCCTTCTCGATCGGGGTCCGGCGCCAGAAACACCTTGTCGGCCTCCTCCGCCTTCTTCTTGATCTCGGCCAACACCTTCGACTTGCCTTTGATGGTGACATACTGCGGTTCGAAATCATTCTCGAGATCCACGCCCAACTTGCTGGTCGGAAGATCCTTGATATGGCCCACCGATGCCATGACGGTATAGCCGCGTCCCAAATATTTCGTAATCGTCCTCGCCTTCGTCGGCGACTCAACAATGATCAAGGATTTTCCCATGACAACTCCATCTACCCTTCGTCCGCCCTCAAGAATTGTATCATCCGTACCAAATATCGAAGATTCGTGCAACTAGAATGGCAGACGGCAACAATCTGCGGGATGTGAGAGACCATAGATGAAGAGAAGAACGTGCGAGGGCCGATCGCCGATTCTCACGCGATCGACGGTTGACACAGTGTCTTGCTGGTACTGCAGGCTGGCTTTTTCGACAGCCTGCTAAAGGCGGATGTATTGTTGCCCCGGCAACTGGCGAATCCGTCCGTTCAATTCCAACGACAGCAACACCGCCGACACCTCCGCTGCACTCAGTCCTGTGCCCTCGATCACGGCATCGATGGATTTGGCCTCATAGGACAATGCATCGTACACCACTGCCTCTTCTTTCCCCAGCGACGCGGGCACTTCCGGCACGGCACGATCGAGATGCAGCGTGGCCCGCTGCCGGGCATCGACTTGCGGAAGAATCTCGTCGAGAATGTCCTGGGCTCCTTCGATCAATTTCGCCCCTTCTTTGATCAGGCGATTCGACCCTCGACAGGCTTCTTCCTTGACGGAACCGGGTACGGCGAACACCTCTCGACCTTGCTCCAACGCCAGTTTGGCGGTGATCAACGAACCGCTGGCGGTCGCGGCTTCACCCACCAGCACGCCCAACGAAAGCCCGCTGATGATCCGATTTCTTCGAGGGAAGTGATGACTTTGAGGAGCGGCGCCGATCGGCAGTTCCGAGATGACGGCGCCGTGCGATTCGATGTTCCGCCGCAGCGTTTGATGTTCTGATGGATACGTCCGATCGATGCCGCACCCCAGGACCGCAATCGTGCGGCCCTTCCCCGTCAGCGCACCTCGGTGTGCCGCGGCATCGATTCCACGAGCGAGACCGCTCACGATCGTCACTCCCCATCCGGCCAAGTCCTTCGCAATCTCCTCGGTGATGAGTCTGCCGGATTGCGTCGCCCGTCGTCCGCCCACGATCGCGACCGCGACCTCGTCCTTGGGCAATAAACTTCCGCTCACATACAACAACGGCGGCGGATCGGGAATGGCTTTGAGTCGGGCCGGATAGGATCGATCAAACAGGGTGATGGTCTGAATCTTGAGGCGTTCAACGATCTTCACTTGGCCATCGATCTGCCGCCGCCTACTCGTCTCAGGTCCCCGACGCACGGATTCAGCCAGTTCCACACTGCACCCGGCGCCGATCAAATCGGCCGCCGTTGCGCCGAGCACCGCATCGGGAGCTCCAAACGCATGGATCAGCTTGAGAAGGGTGCGATCGCCGACGCCATCAATGGCTTGGAGCGTGAGCCAGGAGGTCAACGAGGCTTCATCCATGATCGGCCTTGAGCATCAGTCGGAAGTTCGCTTCAACAGCTGGAGGGTCCGGCAGGCGGAAAATCTCTCCGGCAAAGATCAACGCTGCACAATGCTATAAGATTGTCGCAACAGTTCACAGGATGTTCAAAAAGGCCTTCTAGCAAGGCCGCGGCGAGGTCCGCGACGCGAAGAATGGTGAGCGTCACGTTTGTGCGCGCCGGTGAGCGCCCAGTGTCCTTGAGGCGAGGCGTCACCCATTTTCACCCGCCCACCCACCGCCTGTCGAAACAGGCGGTGTCCCGGTGGTACGTTGAGCCTCTGAGCCCGCATCGCCGACTTTGCGAGGCGTGCGAAGCGAGAACGAAGCTAGAGGACTTTTTCAACATCCTGCTACAGCACGACCAGATCGTACTGCTCCAGATGCAACTGGCTGTCCGGTGTCACGATGATTTTCGCAGAACAGTCTCGCTCCAATACTTCCACGCCGTGTCGTTCTTCGTCTTGCAGCAATTCCGCCACCGTGGGATGGGCCCCCACGATAATCCGTTGTTGATCGGCCGACGGTTCAATCCGTCTGATCTCACGGAAAATTTCGTACGCCACGGTCGTCGGAGACTTCGTGTATCCACGGCCCTCGCAGTAGCGGCACGGCTCCGACAGCGAACGCAACAGGTCCTCTCGCACCCGTTCACGCGAGATCTCGATCAAGCCGAGGTCGGAAATCCTGGAGATCCTCGTTCTCGCCTTGTCCGACGCCATGGCGTCCACCAACGCATGATAGACCTTATCCCGATTCTTCTCACGCTCCATATCGATGAAATCGACAATGATGATGCCGCCGATTCCCCGCAACTTCAATTGATAGGCGACCTCTTTGGCCGCTTCGAGATTGTTGCGAAGGATCGTCTCTTCTTGATCCCGTTTCCCCACAAAACGTCCCGTGTTGACGTCGATCACCGTCATCGCTTCGGTATGATCGATCACGAGATAGCCTCCCGACTTGAGCCAGACTTTCCGGCTCATGGCGCGGGCAATTTCTTGTTCCACCCCGAGGTGCTCGAACAAGGGCTCATCCTTCTCGTAGAAATGAATTCGCGAGGTCTGTTCAGGAGAAAAACGCTGCACAAAGCCCCGAAGGGCTTCGTATTCCGCGCGTGAATCGATCCATAATCGATCCACCTTTTTGCCGAACAAGTCCCTCACCACGCGGAAACTCAAGCTGAGATCGGAATGCAGCAAGGCGGGAGCGGGCAATTGTTCCCGCTTCGTCAAAATGTCCTGCCAGAGGACGTGCAGAAAGTCGACGTCGGATTTCAATTCGTCTTCCTTGACGCCTTCGCTGACCGTCCGCACGATATAGCCGAAGCCGGAGCGCCTGACCCGACGCATGATCTCCTTCAATCTCGCTCGTTCTTCATCCCGCGGAATTCGCCGAGACACGCCGATGTGGTCGACATTCGGCATAAAGACGAGATAGCGCCCCGGAAGCGAGACATACGTCGTCACGCGCGATCCCTTGGTGCCGATCGGGCCCTTGGAAATCTGGACCATCACCTCCTGCCCTTCACTGAGCAGCTGTTCGATCGGTTTCGCGCTCTGGCGCTTCGGCCGGAGCATGTCCGAGTCTTTATCGTCTTCCTCGGCTTCGACCAACATGTCGCCCGGCTCGGCGTCTACCAGCAGATCCGAGACATGCATAAACGCCGCTTTGTCCAAGCCGATATCCACAAACGCGGCTTGCATCCCAGGCAACACCTTGGCTACTTTTCCCTTATAGATATTTCCGACAAAATCCTTATGCTTCGCGCGGTCCCCGAACAAATCGGTGACGACTCCACCATCCAGCACGGCCACGCGGGTTTCTTCCCGCGCGACGGTGATTGCAATTTCACTTCCCATAGTGACTCCTTTGGTCTGCAAGCCGCGGAATCCGGCTGAGAGCGCTGAACGCGGGCTCGGCCCAGGTCCAGCAACCAACTCCCTAATGCCGGCGCTTCCCAGCTTTCGATAATATCTTCTTCCGAATGACGAAATCTGAAGATTCCGCCTGTTCGCTCATCGCTCAATAAAACAGGCTCAACCGCTTCCGCTTGACGTTCAATAACAAGCCCAATGCCGCCATGGTCATAATCGTGGCGCTTCCGCCATAGCTCACCAGCGGCAAGGGAATGCCGACGATCGGAAACATCCCCGCCGTCATGCCGATATTGACTACGACACAGAAACACAACATCGCCACGATCCCCACGGCAAGCAGCGCGCCAAGCTGATCCTTCGCCTTGGACGCAATTTCCAGCGAGAGCCAAATCAATGCCACAAACAACGCCAACAGCACCAACACGCCGAGAAATCCCCATTCTTCCGCAAAGACGGCGAATACAAAATCGGTATGGCCTTCCGGCAAAAACTTCAGCTGACTTTGAGTGCCGCCGTAGAGCCCTTTCCCGAGCAGCTCCCCCGATCCGATCGCGATCTTCGATTGCAGAGCATGGTACCCCTTTCCTCCTAGGTCGTAATCGGAATCGACGAACGCCATAATGCGCTGTCGCTGGTAATCATGCAAGGACCCCCACACGCCCTCCCAGGCGAACGGGAACAACATGATCGAGAACAATAGAATAAATCCTAAGGCTTGCGAACGAACGCCCACCATGAGCAACATGGCGGCATACACCGCGACAAAGCTGAGCCCGCTTCCCAAATCGGGCTGTTTCAAGATCAAGATGAGGCCGGGCAGCACCAAAAGCCCCGGGACGATGACCCGCTGCAGCCATCCCACGCGTGGGGCCTTCGAGTAGTAATGGGCCAGCACCAAGATGAGGATAAGCTTGGCGAATTCAGACGGTTGAAAACTGAACGGGCCCAGCGCGATCCACCGCTGCGCTCCCTTGCTCGTGCGCCCTTCGAATAACACAAACACCAGCATCAACAAGATAAAGGCGTAGGCTGGATAGGCAAACCGCGCAAGATGATGGTAGTCCGATGCCCACATGACCAGGAAGGCCGCCGCGCCCAAACCTATCCAGATCAACTGCTTGAGATAATACGGCGCCCTCCCGCCCTGCTGCCCCTGCGTGACGCTGTATATGGACAATACGCCGATCCCCAGAATAGCGAGGATCAAGCCGACATAGCGGATATCGAAACTGTCGAGTCCTCGATGTTCGGTCAATCGATCGATCATGAGTCTTTCGCGGGCCGCTCCGGCCCATTCGCGCCGGATAGACTCGATGTGACGGCCGGCACCTGCGGAGCAAGCTTCATATACGTTTCGATCACTTCCTTCGCAAGGGGAGCGGCGGCGGCCCCCCCATGCCCCATATGTTCGGCGAGCACGGCGACGGCGATCTTCGGTGATTCCACGGGCGCAAACGCGACGAACCACGCGTGGTCTCTGAACTTTTTGGGAATATTTTCCTCCGGTCCGGTCCGGAGCGCCGCCACCTGAGCCGTGCCCGTCTTTCCACCGATCGTCACCATGGAGGATTTCGCCCTCGTCGCCGTTCCCTTTGTGACGACATCGGCGAGCGCGTCCTTGATGATGCGGAAGGTCTCCGGTTTCGCATTGATTTTTCCACGCGGAACGGCCGGCAACTCTTGAAGGTTTCCCGACGTTCGATCCATGACCGCCTGCACCAGACGAGGACGGTAGCTCACGCCGTTGTTCGCGACCGTGCCGACGAGACTCGCCATCTGCAATGGTGTCACGGTCACATAGCCCTGTCCGATGGCGGCTGAAATCGTTTCGCCGGGCAACCACTGTTCATGCTTGGCCTTCTGTTTCCAGGCGGTTGATGGCATGATACCGGATCGTTCCGACGGCAATTCCACGCCCGTGGCCTTCCCAAGCCCGAAATCCTTCCCAAACTCGGCCATCACATCGATCCCCATCCGTTGACCGATCGTATAAAAGTACACGTCACAGGAATGGACGAGCGCATTGTGCAGATCGACGTACCCATGCCCGCTGGCTTTCCAGTCATGATACACGCGCTTGCCGAACTGGTATCCCCCGTTACAGAACACCGTGCTGGAGGGTGACATGGTTTTGGTCTCCAACGCGGCGACGGCCATGGGAATCTTGAAGGTGGATCCGGGTGGATACTGCCCCTGTGAGGCGCGGTTGTTCAACGGACGCCCTTCGTCCTGCACGATTTCGACCCATTGCTTGGCGGTCAGTTCCCGTGAGAGCACGTTTGGGTCGAAGCCTGGACGGCTGGCCATCGCCAGAATATCACCGCTGCTCGGATCAAGTGCGACGATGGCGCCGTACTCTTGGCCCAGTAAATCCTCAGCCACTTTCTGGAGCCGCGCATCGATCGTGAGATAGAGATCGTTCCCCGCTTGCGGCCTCTCGACCACCACCGCCTTTTTCTCGTGGCCGAGCGCATCGACTTCGACGTTCTTCTGTCCGGCCATTCCCCGCATGTGTCGATCATAGGACTTTTCCACACCATACTGCCCCACGATGCTGCCTTGGTGGAGATCGATAAACTCCGGTTTTTCCAATTGATCCGCTGAAATTTCTCCGACGTAGCCCAGGAGATGGGCCGCCGTCACACCGCCCGGATAGTTGCGCTGCGACTCCACCTGGATCATGACCCCGGGCATGTCGAGACGGTGAGATTCCACCAGCGTGGCATCGCGCAAGGTCATGCGGTCTTTGATCTTGCGCGGAAGCAGCTTGCTGCCCTTCGCCGTCATTTTTTTCCGAACGAGGGCCGGATCGAGACCGAGCAAGTCGGTCAGCTGTTGAATCAAGGCTTCGCGATCCTTCACGTCTTCCAGCGTGACGTAGAGGCTGAAGCTCGGGACGTTGTTCGCCAAGAGGACACCGTGCCGATCATAGATGAGGCCACGCGCCGGCTCGAGCAGCACCAGTCTGGTGCGATTGTTTTCCGACAAGTCTCGATAGTACGGTCCTTCACGAATTTGAAGGTGCCAAAGGCGAAGGCCGAGGAGCGCCACCACCAGCAAGAGCCCCACACGGAGGATGAAGAGCCGCCGATGGAGATCGCCAAATTCTGTTTCCGGATAATGCACCGTCGTCACCCTAAACGCCTACATGCGAGACTCGGACATCAACTGCTCAATATTCAAACGACTCCACATGAGCCAATAGATCGCTCCTCCAATTACCGCATCAAGGCAGGCTTGCGGCAATACCACCGTCCAAACAGCCCACCACAGATCTTGCTGCGGGCTGAGTTGCAGGGCGAGTGGAGTGAACAGCCCGACCACGCACGACACGACGAGCAACCCGATGACGAGCACAACAGGGCTCAGATAGACCACCTGTCGGCCTGCAAGACCCGCGAGATACCCTACGGCTCCCTTGATGACAGCGCCTGAAACCAGGTCCTGCGCGGAGAACAGACTCATCGCCCATCCGAGTGCGAGCCCGACCAACAAGCCATCAAGCTCTCCCGCCAAAAAACCGATCAAGCACACCGCCACGAAACCGAGGTCCGGCCTCACCCCCCACACGCTGAAATGCGGCAGGAGAACGGACTGAACCGGCACAAGGCCGACGATCACCGTGAAATAGATGAGCGCTTTCATGGCTTGGACTTTGGAACGCCAAGTCTCTCCCCTTCGGTCGGGATCGGGGAGGATCGAATGACCAACACGTCTTCGACCCGATTCGGATCCACCTCCGGAGAAAGTTCCGCAGATTGGAACAGCGCTTCTTCCTCTTTATCGATTCGTATGATCGTGCCGATCGGGATACCGCGCGGGAACCCCCCGACCAGTCCCGACGTGACGACATGATCGCCCGGCCGCGCATTGGACAACAGCGGAATGTACTTGAGTCGAGCCTGTCCCTGCGTCGTCCCTTCGACGATTCCCTCATCTCTCGTGCGTTGGATCAGTCCGGCGATCGCATTATTGGGATCCGTCACGACCAAGACGACGGCGGTGGAGGCCGTGGTCTTGACGACACGACCGACCACACCTGCCGGAGTAATCACGCCCTGGTCCGATTGAATTCCGTCGGAGGCCCCCTTGTTCAAAATGATGGTCTTATACCAATTACCGGTATCGCGCCCGATCACTTGGGCGGCCACGGATGTGGGAAGGGCTTGCTTCTTAAACTCCAGCAGCGCCGACAGCCGCTCCGTCGCCACCGAGGCTTCTCGCAGTTGCCCGTTTTGTTCCTTGAGCAGATCCAGCTCTCGCTTCAACTGCTGATTTTCTTCCTCGACCTCTTGAAGTGCCACGTATCGTCCCCAAACGTCGGCGATCCGATCATGGATCCCGGCCACGGCCTGGAGAGGCCAGCTGATCACCCATCCAAGGGGACTACCCATCTGCTGAAAGACGCTTTGGAGCTGTCCTGGTAGAAGGAGAGAGCCGAGCACGAGAATGACGGCGAGAACGAGAGCGACACGCCGAGTGCTGTACGATACGCGTAAATTGACCATCCGCATGAGGGATGGAACCTTACCGGAGGTTGTTCGCTTGAGACATGACCGATACCTTTCGGAGGAGATCCAGCTCATCCAGAATCTTGCCGACCCCCAGCACCACGGAAGTCAGCGGATCGTCCACCGTAATGATCGGTAAGTTCGTTTCTTCTCGGAATCGCGTGTCCATCCCTTTCAGGAGGGACCCCCCCCCTGTCAACACGATCCCACGATCGATAATATCCCCGGCCAGCTCAGGCGGGGTGTTTTCCAATGCGATCTTGATCGCATTCACGATCGTTCCAATGGGCTCTTGCAACGCTTCACGCACCTCGGCGTCATCGATGACCAACGTGCGCGGAATGCCGGAAATCAAATCCCGCCCCTTGATCATCATGGTTTTCCGTTCCTCGAACGGATAGGCGGACCCGATTTCAAACTTGATCCGCTCCGCCATGTGTTCGCCGATGAGCAGATTGTACTTCTTTTTGATGTAATTCATGATCGCTTCGTCCATCCGATCGCCGGCGACCTTGACGGATTCGCTGTACACGATCCCGCCCAGCGAAATGACGGCAATGTCCGTCGTCCCGCCTCCCACATCGACGACCATGTTGCCGGACGGCTCCGTGATCGGCAATCCGGACCCGATTGCGGCAGCAACCGGCTCTTCGATCAAATAGACTTCTCGGGCCCCGGCCAATTCCGCCGAATCACGCACCGCCCGCTGCTCCACCTGCGTGATACGGGAGGGCACACCGATGATGATGCGCGGCCGCACGAACGCGCTGCGATTGTGGGCTTTGCGGATGAAATGTTTCAACATTTGCTCGGCCATCTCGAAATCGGCGATCACGCCTTCTTTCATCGGCCGAACGGCGACAATGTTCCCGGGCGTGCGGCCGAGCATTTTCTTCGCCTCGGCGCCGACGGCCAGCACTTTTTCACTTTTCTTTTCAACCGCGACCACGGAAGGCTCATTCAGCACGATCCCCTTCCCGTGAACATACACGAGCGTGGTGGCGGTGCCTAAATCAATCGCCAGGTCGTCGGAGAACCACCCAAACATGTTTCCCGGAAACCCCACGGCGTCTCTCCCTTCATCATGAAGCCGAGCGATCCAACGCTCGGTCTGTGTCCTTCGTGTACGACGTACCTAATCCGGGATCGAAAGTTGACCGGCGTCCAACACGTGAGTCCTTGCGACTTCATCGCCAAGCCGACGACCCTGCTCATTCCCAATGATCAAAAAACTTTCAAACGCTAAAATGGCGAGCGCGACAAGCCATCCGATGTACGGAACCGCATACGCGATCTGTGCGCCACCCAGCGGAAGGTTTCGGATGATCGACTCTCGGAAACTAGCCGTATCCGGACCATCCAATCGCATGGTTTGCAAACCAACCAACCGTTTGCCGATACTTTTTCCACCCGCGAACCCATCGGCAATCAGAATGTAAGCCAATCCGGAAAGAAAGCCGACCGGAGGAGCGATTTCGCCGGCAGCGACGACAATGAACAAATCGATTAGCTTCGCAATGAACCGATTCAGGACATGGGCCTTCGGATAGACTCTTGCCTGCAGCGCCGTCGAGGTTAGCCCCTCCCCTGCCAAGGGATCTCCTTCTAATTAGTGGCAAAGTATAACAAAATGCGTCAACTTGCACAAACAAAGTACAATCTTTTTTAGAGAGTTGTTTTCGGAGCCACTCTGAATCGTCTCAGGACATTCCTGAAAAAAGATGCGATGCTCTGTGCACTCCCATACCCGGCTATTGATTCCATATCCGAACATCTACGCTGGAAACGACTCTTGCCTTCCGCTTCACCCATAAGTACACTGTTGGCTTCACAAAAGGAAGAGGCTTCAGATGATCAAGACAATGCGCGATGCCGCTCACAACTATCCTTGGCTTCTTAAGTCCATCATGGGACTCTTGGCGGTTGCATTCGTGATTACGATGGGCTGGTGGGGATTCGGCGAACAGGCCGGCGGACCCGTCGCCAAGGTTGGGGATCAATCGGTCTCTCTTGACGAATTTAAGCGCACCTACGAAAACATGCACCGCATCTACAAAGACAACGTCAAGACCGATTTCAAAGAAGAAGAGTTCAAGGAATTCGTCGTCGGACAACTGGTTGATAGTCGTATCTGGATCATTGCGGCTGAAGAAATGGGCGTGCGGGTCTCTGATGCCGATTTACGTGAGCTGATCATGCAAACGCCGGTCTTTCAGAAAAACGGCGCCTTCGACCCGGAGCTTTACAAGCGCATCCTCGCCGCGAATCACCTTACCCCAGCCTCGTTTGAGGCGATCCAGCACCAAGAGGTTTTGGCGAATAAGGCTCGGATGATCGTCCGGGATTCCGTCGCGCTGACCCCTGCGGAGATTGCCGAAGGGCAGTCCCTCATGACCAGACCACAAGATTCTGATCAGGCTAAGGCGGCAGAAGCCAAGCAGCGAGTGTTGGATGACATGCTGTTGCAGAAACAACAACGCGCGCTCGTTTCATTCCAGCAATCCATGAAAGCCAAACTGCCGATCACCATCCGCAGAGAATTGCTGTAAAGCGTTGTAAAAGACGAGTTCCTGCCCCGGATCTACTATTTTATTTCAGGCAGTACCGTTCAGCTTTCAGCGCTGGCATAACGTTGTTGACACGACAACTAGAAACCGCAGACTCGGTTAGCCGCTAATCTCTCAAGGTTCTCGACGGACGAGTGCGAGAAGATCTCATGATCCATAGGCAATGCGAAGAATGAACACTGCGTCGTCTTGGACGAGGTAGACAATGCGGTAATTTCGGAAGATCACTTCTCGAGGTCTGGACGATCGAACTCCGGAACGATGCGTCCAATTGGGGTGTTTTGAGTAGCGTTTCGGTGGATTCGACGATGCGTTCAACGAACGTGATCGCATGAAGAATGGAATCGCGTGCAATAAAGTCTTCGATCTCCTGAAGATCGTCCCCAGCGGTCAGCGACCAGCGGACTTGCGCCACTGAACGATTCTTTCCATCAAACTCTATTTGAGTTAGGACGCGTCCCTCAGCCACATCTTGAAGGCCTTTTCCACCTGCTGCTTAAAAAAACAGCTCCTCCATGATCCCGCTAGTGGTCACATCATCAGGCAGTTTCCTGATCAATTCTAATGCCTCGGCTTTGACCTTTGCCATACAGGCCTCCTTCTCTACTAATACTTTCGATTAGGGCATGCCTTAGAAGCTGAAAAATCAAGCTGAGCATAGGCTCAGCTTGACTGTCCTGCAGAGAGATGTAGGCGTGGTACTCCCGCCCAATGATAAGTCAACACTCATGCCTGACATCGCTCGCAGATTCATCCCGGCATAATCAGGCAGGGATGCAGAAGAGAAGGAAGAAGAAGAAGAGAGTCAACGGACTGGTAAAATTTACAGGATCAGCATCGCGTCGCCGTAGCTGTAGAAACGATACCGCTCCTTGACCACCTCCTCATACGCCTTGCGCATCGGCTCTATTCCGGCGAACGCCGACACCAGCATCAACAAGGTGGTCCGCGGAAGGTGAAAGTTCGTCATGACGGCATCGACGACCTTGAACTGAAACCCTGGGGTAATAAAGAGCCGGCTCTCGCCGGACATCGGAACGATCTCTCTCTTCTCTTTCGCAACCGTTTCAAGCGTACGAACAACCGTTGTGCCGACAGCCACCACCCTACCACCGGCTTGTTTGGTCTTCTGGATCGCTCTCGCAGTACCTTCGCTGATTGTGAACGCTTCAGCTCCCATCTGATGATCTTCAATCCGCTCGGTCGTTACCGGCTTGAATGTGCCAGGACCAACATGGAGAGTCACCGCCGCGATTTTGATACCCGACACGTTCAGTCGTTGAAACAGGTCTTCAGTAAAGTGGAGCCCGGCAGTCGGTGCGGCAATCGCGCCCTCGTGTTTGGCAAAGACCGTCTGATACCACCGGCGATCCTCGTGGATCGGCGTACGCTTGATGTACGGCGGAAGCGGCATGACTCCTCGTTCTTGAAGCAGTCTGGTGACCGGCGCCGGGCTCTCCACGATCACCTCGGTACCCGTCGCATCACGTTTCACAATGGTTGCGCGGGACTGTTGATCAAATTCGATGACCTGGCCGATCCGGAATGAGCCTTTGACCATGATTTCCCACCGCCCTTCGCTGAGCTCCCTCACGAACAGAATCTCGACCGGTGTTCCAATCGGTTTCTTGATTCCCGGCACTCGCGCGGCCATCACCTTTGTATCGTTGACGACCAGAAGATCACCCGGCTTCAATATTAGCGGGAGATCGGCAATATGCCGGTGGGTTAGTCGTTCGGTTGCTCGATCTACAACCAACAATCGCGCGCGGTCACGAGGACTAACCGGCTGCAACGCGATCAAAGATGGATCGAAGGGAAAGTCGAACTCGGAGAGGTGCATCAGCCCACAGTATTCATGATGGTTCGTGACGAAACCGCCAAGACGCCAAGCGAGACGGGCATGCGGAGTCCTGAGGTAGCCGAGGCATACTTGAAACTGTATGTCGAGGCTACGAAGGGCGAGCCTGCCCACTGGCCGCGCGAAGTTGGCGGCCAAGATGGTCGTAGCGGCGTATCGGCGGTTGCAGTAGAAGCACTCATGAATAGTGTGGGCTAGGATGGAGAGGCCGCAGGGGTCGGAAGCACAGAAGGTGCATGAGTCAATGACGCATCCTGAAGCTCCGTCCCAGGATAGTAGTAGCCAAGAATGCTCGAAAACGAATATCCCAGCTCCGCCAGCTCCTTCGCGCCCCACTGGCAAAGACCGACCGCATGACCGGCTCCGTAGCCTGAGAAAACGACGTCCTGCCCGACCGACTCAACTACAAATTGCGTACTGGGCACCACCGTATACCCCACGGCTTTGCGCAGATCTTCGCCCCGTAGTGTCAATTCCCCGCTTGAGTGCGCAATCCGCAGGGTCGCCACTCGTCCGGCGCGGCTATAGGCGAGCGGTGTGATAGCCGAGATGGTTCCCACCATAAATCCTTGTTGCCGCAAATTCTTCTCCAAGGAGTCGATCTTGACGGAAGCCTTCCACTGATAATACGGGGACTCGAGATCGAACGGGCACTCCACGCCCTTCAAATATGGAAGATCCTTCGACCACACGATCATGGCGTCTTCCGTAATCCCGGCGGCGGTCGAAGAGAACGCGGCATAGATCGGGGCACCCTCATGGGTCACCACCAAGCCTCTCGTCGATTCTACGGCCTGGATCACCCGCTCATCGATACCGTGACGGCCACGATAGACCTGATCTTGGATACCGGCAACGACATCGTAATCCCGTCTGGCACTGAGCATATGTTGATACAGCGCATAGGTCCGGGTAGCGATGGCCTGCACCTTCAACATTTCAGGATGCCAGGCAGAATTGACCTCCGCCGGCACGACCCCTTTGACATACTCTTCCACATCGACGTGATTGACCAGGAGCCGTCCCTTCCCCCGCCGGAGAAGCTGGATCACTCCGCTGATTTGCAGGCTGCCCTTGTCATCACCGGCATGAAGCACGGTCCTCCTGCCGTTCCCATTCAGCCGGAGCTTGAGGTCGTGATTCCCGGCCCGTAACGTCAACTGATCGCTGACCACCGGTTTGCCGTTGAGGATCAACGCATGGCCGCTCACCTTAATCCGTAGCACAGGTCGATAGGACCACGCCTGATCATGTTCATCCGTCACCCAAATGGTCTGATCGGTATGGACTTCCAGCTGCTGAACATCCGACGCCAACAGCACGCGAATCGATTGCGCAGCCCAGGCCTCCGGCGTCATGATCGAGCCGAGGCAGAACCCCAATCCCGCTGCGCCGGCCCGGAGCCGCGCGGCTATCATCGGCGAAAGAGCCATCCTACAAGATAGAATAGCAGACTCAGAAGGATACTGAGGACAATACTTGTCGCGATGGGAAAATAGAAGCTGAAATTGTCACGCTTGATGGAAATGTCGCCCGGGAGCTTGCCGAGCCAACTGAAGACGTTCGCGAAGCCAGGAATCCGCTCCACAACGACCAACAGAACCCCGAGCGCAACGATTCCAAGCCCTATTCCGATTAAGACCTTGCCAAGCGTAGTCCATTCCGGCATCGACGTTCATCCCAATGAGCGGCGCATGCAAGCAGTCTGGCGATACCGCGCGCAGCGCTAGCCATTCACCAGACATTCCGCGATCTGAATGGCATTCAGAGCGGCTCCTTTGCGAAGATTGTCGGAGACCACCCACAGATTGAGGCCGTTCGCAATCGATTCATCCTCCCGCACGCGACCGATATAGACTTCATCCTTTCCGGTCGCATCCAACGGCATCGGGTATAGTTTCTTGACTGGATCGTCGTAGACAATCACACCGGGCATGGCCGCGAGCACAGCCCGCGCTTCGTTTGCCTTCAAGGGACGCTCCAATTCCACATTGATCGCCTCAGAATGGCAGCGCAGCACGGGAACTCGTACCGTCGTGGCGGTGACCCGAAGGGCCGGCGCATTGAGAATCTTTCGAGTTTCTTTGGCAATCTTCACCTCTTCCGAACAGTCCCCCCCCTCGTTAAACGAGCCGATGTGCGGCAACAGATTGAAAGCGATCTGGTACGGATAGACTTCCGTTTTGATGTCCTGAAACGCTAAGAGATCTTTCGTTTGCTCCATCAGCTCATCCATCGCCGCCGTGCCTGTTCCCGAAACGGACTGAAAGGTCGTGACCACCACACGCTTGACCCCCACCGCGTCATGAAGGGGCTTGAGCGCCATCACCAACGGAGTAGTCGTGCAGTTTGGAATGGCCACGATTCCTCGAGGCATCAGGCCTAACGCGGCGGCATTCACTTCGGGGACCACCAAGGGAACCTGATCATCCATGCGGAACACGGCGCTATCGTCGATGACGACGATTCCCGCCGCCCCCAATCGCTGGCCGTACTCTTTGCTGATGGCATCAGTGGCCGAGATAAACGCAAGATCTACTCCGGCAAAGGAAGACGATTCCGTCAACTCTTCGATTATCCACTCCTTGTCCTGGCAGGTCATGACTTCGCCGGCCGACCGCTTGGACGCGAAGAGCCGGAGGCCGGCGAGCGGAAATTTGCGCTCTTCTAAAATCTCCAGCGTTTCTTGCCCAACCGCTCCGGTCGCGCCTAGAACCGCCACCGTATACCCTGATTTCTTCTTCATCATGAAGCGCTCACTCCGATACCAATACGCGAATACGATGATTAAACGTGTCGGCCACCAGCAACGCTCCGTCGCGATCCGCAACGATGCCGAATGGGTAACACAGACTTGCTTTTCGTGCGACACCGCCGTCACCGGAATAGCCGGGAACTCCTTGCCCCGCCACGCAGACGGCCACACTCGATTCCCAATCCCACCGCCGGATGACGTGATTGTCTGAATCGGTCAGAAAGAGATGCCCCTGATGATCCAAGGCGATTCCGGTCGGGCGTGAAAGACTGGCTGACGGCGCATCCGACGGCGACTCATACCGATAGACTCCGTCGTCGCCGGCCACCGTGGTCATCAACCCTGACGAAAGCTCGACGCATCGCACTCGGCCGTTGAACGTATCGGCGACGTAGAGTCGGTCCGCCGTCAGGGCCAATCCACTGGGGCCTGACAGTGCCGTGTTTGCGGCAGGCTTCCCATCGCCGTCGTACACCGCGGCGCCGGTTCCCGCAATCGTCTGAATCACACCGGTCTTGAGATCTACCATCCTTACACGATGGTTGCTTTGATCGGCGATATAGAGTCGGCCCGCATCGTCAATGACCAGCGCCGCCGGTTCGTTGAGCGCAGCCTGGTCGGCGGGACCGCCGTCACCGGAGAATGTGGCCTGACCGGTTCCGGCCACGGTCGAAATAATCCCGGTGCCGGCATCGACCACCCGCACACGATGGTTCATGGTATCCGCGATATACAGATTCCCCTCCCGATCCACCGCGACTGCCGTAGGAAAGTTAAGCAGCGCGCTCACCGCGATCCCGCCATCTCCGCCATGCCGCCTGGGAGATGAGGCTGCTTGATTCGTCCAATACCGGACTGTGCCGCTCACATCCGCTTGCTGCGTAAATTTGGCGTGACTGAGTTTGTCGGTATCATCGGCCAAAGGATCTTCATCCGCGAGCTGTGTGGGTGCGCTCCGTTGCACAGCCGAACTCATCCGGCCCTCGCCGGACATGCCGGCTACCGTTGAGATAATACCGGTCGCGCGATCGACCTTCCGAACGACATGGTTTTCCGAATCGGCCACATAGACATTGCCATGGCAATCGATCGCCACGCCTTTTGGCTCGTTCAAACGGGCTTGTATCGAAGGTCCCCCGTCTCCCGCATAACCAGATTCGCCGGTGCCGGCGAAGGTTCTGATCATGAGGGTGGAAAGAATGGCGGTCATGGTTTAGAGCCAATGATTAGGCGTTTGAAAAACTCTTTGCCCGCAGGTTGTTCAAAAAGGCTGTTGTTCTCACCCGCCCGACCCCGGCGTGCCAAGACGCGCCTCGCCACAGGCATGGCCGCAGCGTCTGTCCGCTTCACGAGATACGCTCGCCTCGCTGAGCGAGCGAAGCGGGCTTCACACGCTTCCAAGCGAGGCGGGACGCCGGCGGCGGACTTTTTGAACATCCTGCTCTAATTCAAGTTTCGGACAATCGCCTCGCCCATCTCCACGGTACCGACAATCTTCGCTCCGGGACTCTGAATATCTTTGGTCCGATAGCCAAGATCGAGCGTCTTCACGATGGCCTGTTCGATGGCTTCCGCTTCTTTGTCGAGTTGAAAAGCGTACGACAGCATCATGGCAGTCGATGAAATCGTGGCGATTGGGTTCGCAATATTTTTCCCCGCGATGTCCGGAGCGCTCCCATGAATCGGCTCAAACAAGCCGACCTTGGCCCCGATGCTCGCCGACGGCAACATGCCGATTGAACCGGTCAGCATCGCCGCTTCATCGCTCAGAATGTCTCCGAACATGTTGTTGCACAGCAGCACGTCGAATTGCCGTGGGTTCCGCACCAACTGCATCGCAGCGTTATCCACGTAGATATGTCCGAGTTCGACATCCGGATAGGATGCATGGATGTCAATGACCACCTTGCGCCACAGCTCGGACGATTCCAACACATTGGCTTTATCGACTGAGGTGACCTTCTTGCGCCTTTTCCGCGCCGCCTCGAACGCAACCTTGGCGATCCGCCGAATCTCTTCCGTCGTATAGACTTCCGTATTGACCCCCCGCTCTTCCCCATTCGGCAACTTTTCGATGCCCTTCGGCTTGCCGAAATAGATTCCGCCCGTGAGCTCGCGAATCACGAGGATATCGATGCCCTCGACCACCTCGCGCTTCAACGTGGAGGCATCCACGAGATTCGAATAGAGCTTGGCCGGCCGCAAGTTGGCATAGAGCCCTAAGGCTTCCCTGATTCCAAGCAGCGCGCGTTCCGGCCGCAGGCTGTACTCCAAGCCCTCCCATCGCGGCCCCCCGACGGCGCCCAGCAAGACGGCATCACTTTGTTTGGCGAGCGCCAAGGTGTCCTGTGGCAGCGGCACACCCACTTTATCGATCGCCTGACCGCCGATATCGGCTGCGACAAACTCGAATGAGTGCCCATACTTCTCGGCGATTATTTTCAATACCTTCACGGCTTCGGGAACGATCTCTCGCCCGACCCCGTCTCCCGCCAGCACTGCAATCTTGGCCTTCACTATGGCTCCTTTCGATGACTAGCAGGATGTTGAAAAAGTCCTCCAGCGTCGTTCTCGCATCGCACGCCTCGCAAAGTCGGCGATGCGGGCTCAGAAACTCAACGGAACAAAGTACGCTTCGCCTCTTCGCTCGCTGCGGCCTTGCTGAAAGGCCTTTTTGAACATCCTGCGAGCAATTCTTATTTAGAAAGAACTTCGTTAGAACCTGCTATTCCAATATCGTTTCATCTTCTATTCGCCAGGCCGGGTCAACGAGACACAAAAACTCGAGATCGATTTCCCCGGTATTTTCGACGAACTGATTCCCCCCTGGCGGCACATAGATAGTCGTTCCGGGCTCGATCAGCGTGGCATGGTCGTCGATCGTGAAGCGGCCGCTCCCTGAGATGAAGTAGTAGACTTCCGACGAGGCCAAAACATGACGCTTTGAGCGCCGACCAGGCGGTAATGTCCCATGAACAAGACTATATTTCAGTTTGAGCTGATGCTTGGCAGGATGAAAAATCTCCCGCAAGCGAGTATCGTCCCCCGCCAGAAATTCGGGGCGATCCGCCAGCGCCACCTTGAACACGGACAAGCTCCCTCATTCCCACAGACCTTCTCACGACAGCTGAAACTGTACCGTGGAGTTCCGCGTCAAATCAAGTTCACCTT
Source organism: Candidatus Nitrospira nitrificans (assembly GCF_001458775.1). Taxonomy (NCBI): domain Bacteria; kingdom Pseudomonadati; phylum Nitrospirota; class Nitrospiria; order Nitrospirales; family Nitrospiraceae; genus Nitrospira; species Candidatus Nitrospira nitrificans. The sequence goes on along the minus strand of NZ_CZPZ01000032.1, from coordinate 116,675 downwards.
CTGCTCGCCTTGGGCCTGTTTTGTCGCCAGGTAGGCCAGTTTGTTCAAGGCGCTGATATAGGCCCGAGCAGACGCGGTGATGATATCGGTGTCGGCGCCATGGCCGGTCACGGTCCGCCCATCTTCTTGCACCCGCACCGACACTTCACCCTGTGCGTCCGTCCCCCCGGTGATGGCCTTCACGACATACATCAGCAATTGGCTCTTCGTCTGTGTCATGGCGGCAATCGTGCGGTACACGGCATCCACCGGCCCATCGCCGGTCCCGGTTTGAACGATGGAGGTGCCGTCGATTTCCAGTTCGACCGTGGCCGTCGGGACCTGATCCGTTCCACTCGATACTTGTAGTCCCTTCAACCCAATGCGCTCGGCCATCTTCGATAACTCTTCGGAGACAATGACTTCGAGGTCTTCCTCGAAGATCTCTCTCTTTTGATCGGCAAGTTTCTTAAACCGCTCGAAGGCGTGGTTGACTTCTACCTCGCCGAGCTTGTAGCCCAATTCTTCCAAACGTTGCCTGAAGGCATGACGCCCGGACAACTTTCCCATCACCATCTGGCTTTCGACCAACCCAATCGATTCCGGACGCATGATTTCATAGGTCGTCTTTTCCTTGAGCAAGCCATCCTGATGGATGCCCGATGTATGGGCAAAGGCATTCGCCCCCACGATCGCCTTGTTGGGTTGCACCACCATCCCGGTGATCTTGCTGACCAGACGGCTGGTCTTTGCAATCTCCTCGGTTCGAATCCCGGTGTCCGCCTGATAGAAATCCGTTCTGGTGCGAAGTCCCATCACAATCTCTTCCAAGGATGTGTTACCGGCGCGCTCCCCGATCCCATTGATCGTACATTCCACCTGGCCAGCTCCGTTCATGATCGCCGCCAAACTGTTCGCCACCGCAACACCCAGATCGTTGTGGCAATGGACGGAAATGACGGCTCGTGCGGCATTGGGGACCTTATCGCATATCCCCTTGATCAATTGGCCAAATTCTTGTGGCACGGCATACCCTACCGTGTCGGGAATGTTCACGGTGCCTGCGCCGGCGGCGATGACCGCCTCGATCACCTCATAGAGGAACGAGGGGTCGGATCGACTCGCATCCATCGGAGAGAATTCGACATCCTCGACATAACCCCGCGCACGCTGGACCATCTCCACGGCGCGCTGCTTGGCCTGCTCGCGCGTCATCCGAAACTGATGTTTCAGGTGAATATCGGACGTTGAAAGAAACGTATGGATGCGGACCTTCGGGGCGCCTTTCAAGGCCTCCCAAGCCCGATCGATATCCTCCGGACGAGCCCTCGCTAAGCTGCAGATCGTCGGTCCTTCGACCTCCTGCGCAATACGCCGCACCGCCTCGAAGTCGCCGGGAGAGCTATAGGCAAATCCCGCTTCAATGATATCGACGCCGAGCCGGGCCAGCTGCTTGGCGACCATGACCTTTTCTTCCACGTTCATGCTGGCGCCGGGCGATTGCTCGCCGTCCCTCAACGTCGTATCGAAAATTCTGATCATGCGTGCCATGGTGCCACCTCTTCTTTTATACAAGATCGCTCAAAATGCCTTTCCAGCAAGGCCGCAGGGAGCGGGACGACAGAGGCGTACCTCCAAGGTACGTCGCAGGGAGGCACGCGACCGAGAACACCGCTGGAAGGCATTTTCAGCGATCTAAAAATAGAAAAGCCTTCATCCCCCATAAGACCCAGGGACGAAGGCTTCACGCACTCCGTGGTACCACCCTGATTCAGCCTGAGGACCGACAGGTCGTCAGACCCTTCATTCTGCCTCTTACGGAGGCAAGGCGGAATCTCTTACTTCATGTTCAGAGATTCGGCTCGGAGGCGAGTTCGGCGACGCTTAGGCTGGTTTGCACCATCCACCAGCTCTCTCTGCAGAATGTTGACACCGGATCCAGCTTCGTTCTCGCACCGTTCAAAGGCTCAACGTACATCAAAACCGTACGCCTCGCCTTTTCACTCGCTGCGGCCCTGCTGGATAGCCGCTTTGAACATTCTGCTTTCTAAACGACTCGCGTACTACTCCTCGTCTTAGCCGTTCAAACCTTTTCAGTTCCTTCCACTGTCGCTCACCGTTATGAGTTCGATTCGATCGGCGAAGGCTCGGCTTTGCCGATGCTTTTTTTCCCGGCTGCCGGGACGACCATCGAAACGACTTTTTCGACCGGCCCCATCAATGCATAGCCGGCAAAGATGACGAATAACATGACCGCCGGCCAGGCCGCCACCATCATCAGCGTCAAAATGCCCCAGACCAGGTACGTGATCTGCCGGTGCCCCTTGAATTTCAGGTCTTTAAAGCTGCGATACTTAATCGTGCTGACCATCAAAAACGATAGCGCCAACGTCATCAACAAGACCACGATGGACCTGACGTCTCCTCCCATCTTGAGAAGATAATGATCAAAAACCACGAGGGACGCCACCACGCCTGCAGCGGCTGGAATAGCCAGACCGGTAAAGTATTTCCCATCTGCCAGCGCAACGGTAGAATTAAACCGCGCCAGCCGCACCGCACCCATGGCCACATAGGCAAACATCACGGCCACGCCAAACGTACCCTGCCCACTCAAGGCCCATGAGTAGATCAACAAACCCGGTGCGACACCGAATGACACCACGTCGGACAGTGAATCATACTCCAGCCCGAACTGACTCGTGCTGTTGGTCAATCTCGCCGACTTGCCGTCCAATACGTCAAAAATCATGGCGACAAAAACCGCGATGGCCGCTTCCAGGTAGTTGCCGTTGAAGACGGATAAGATCGCAAACACGCCGCAAAACAGGTTGCCGGTGGTAAAGAGGTTTGGAATGAGATGCATGGCGGCTTTTCGCCGTTTCCCATCTTTCCCAAAAGAATTCTTGAAACCTGCCGTTTTCATGGCAACTCTCCAATAATGGTTGCGCCGCCTTTCACGCGCTCACCAACCGCCACTCGAATCTGCGTGCCGATCGGCAGAAACGTGTCCATGCGCGATCCGAACCGAATCAAGCCGAACCGCTCACCGCGTATCGCCCGTTCCCGCTCGGAAATCCAACAAACGATCCGCCGAGCGATCAGTCCCGCGACTTGCACACAGAGTACCTTAATGCCCTCGTGCGTCTTGATCATGACGGCGTTCTGCTCATTCCTCAGCGTCGCTTCCGGTTTACTCGCAACTAAAAACAACCCCGGCTGATACTGGATACCTTCGACGACGCCGTCACAGGGCATCCGATTGATGTGCACATCGAACACATTCAAGAAGATCGTGAGCCGGATGGCGCGTTCTTTCAGATATCGCGGCTCGAACTCTTCTTCGATCGCGATCACCTTTCCGTCGCCGGGCGCAACGATCAGATTCGGACCTTGTGGGATAACCCTGGCCGGATTCCGAAAAAACCAAGCGGAAAACACGGTCGCGACGGCGCCGATACATGCGACGACCGGCCACCCCAGCCATGCCGTCACCAGTGTAACGCCGGCAGGAACCACAATGAAGGGAATTCCTTCTTTGGCAACGGGAACACCGACCGCTTGATCTGCCACGGCATCGCCTCAGTTTTTTGTTTTGTCGACGAGCTGATCCTTCTTGAGCCACGGCATCATCCCACGCAGCTTGGCTCCGACGGCTTCGATAGGATGGGCCTCGCCCTTCGCCAGGAGCGCATTGTAGACCGGTCGATTGGCTTGATTCTCCAAGACCCACTCTTTGGCGAACCGTCCGGTCTGGATCTCCTCAAGGATCTTCTTCATTTCCTGCTTCGTCTGTTCAGTCACCACGCGCGGACCTCTGGTCACATCACCGTATTTCGCCGTCGTGCTGATCGAGTAGCGCATGTTGGCGATCCCGCCCTGATAGATCAGATCGACGATGAGCTTCACCTCGTGCAAACATTCGAAGTAGGCCATCTCCGGCGAGTACCCGGCTTCGACCAGCGTCTCGTACCCGGCCTGGATCAGCGACGTCAGCCCACCGCAGAGCACGGCTTGTTCGCCGAAGAGATCAGTCTCGGTTTCCTCGCGAAAATTCGTCTCGATGACACCGGCTCGTCCACCGCCGATCGCGCTCGCATAAGCCAATCCGACCTGCTTCGTGGTGCCGCTGGGATCCTGATGAATCGCCAGTAGACAAGGTACCCCGCTGCCCTTCGTATATTCGGAACGAACGAGATGTCCCGGCCCTTTCGGAGCGACCATGAAGACATTGATAGAAGCCGGAGGCGCGATTTGACCGAAGTGAATATTGAAACCATGTCCGAACGCCAAATAGGATCCGGCTTTAAGATTGGGCGCCACGTCTTGCCGATAGATGGCGGCTTGCGCTTCATCCGGCGCAAGAATCATCACAACGTCGGAAGCCTTCACAGCATCGGCGACCGGCATGACCTTGAGTCCGCTCTGCTCGGCTTTTTTCCATGAGGCGCCCTCACGCAATCCAATGACGACACTCACCCCGCTCTCCTTCATGTTGAGCGCGTGCGCATGCCCCTGGCTTCCATAGCCGATCACAGCCACGGTCTTGTTTCGAATCTGCTGAATATCGGCATCCTTATCGTAGTAAATTTTCATGACCAACCCTTTCCCTTATCTTATCAGTATAAAGCAAAACGTGGCGTGCAGCGGGACGTTAGTCTCGGGCGACCTTCTTCGCTTGGACAGCAACGGGACGGACCGGCTCTCGCGCGACGGCCACCCGGCCGGTACGGACCAAATCCTTGATCCCAAGGGGCTGCAACAAATTGATGATCGCCTCAATCTTCTTGGGGTCTCCGGATACTTCGATGGTATAGGTGCTCGGGGTCGAATCGATCACGTTCGCCCGAAAGATATCCACGATTCTGAGCGCCTCAGCTCGATCCGCATCCTTCGTGTGCACCTTGATGATCGCCGTCTCTCGTGAAACGAACTCCGTTTCGTTCAAATCCACGACTTTGATGACATCGATGAGTTTGTTCAACTGCTTGACGATCTGCTCGATGATCCGCTCATCCCCCGAGGTCACAATCGTCATCTGAGACATGGACGGATCCAGCGTCGGTGCGACCGACAGGCTCTCGATATTGAATCCGCGACCGCTGAATAGCCCAGCGACCCGCGAGAGGACTCCAAACTTATTTTCGACCGTCACTGAAATAATGTGTTCCATACAACGCTTTCAACTGAGAGCCGTTCGCCGACGGTTTCCCCTATGCCGTGAGAACCGTATCCTTATCCTCCGGCGTCACCTTTTCCGCACCGACTTGTTTCTTTTTCAACTCCGGTGGATCTTCCAGGAGCATTTCGTGGTTGCAGCCGCCGGCCGGGATCATCGGATAACAATTCTCATAGGGATAGGTCGGCACATCCACGATGACGGGTTTATCCGTCGCCAAGGCTTCTTTCAGGACCGCATCGAGGTCTCCGACCTTCTTGACCCGCAACCCCACCGCTCCGTAGGCATCCGCGAGTTTGACGAAATCTGGAGTGGTGTCCAGATAGCTCGACGCGTAGCGTCCTTCGTAGAACAGATCCTGCCATTGGCGGACCATGCCGTGAAATCCATTGTTCAAGATAATGATCTTCACCGGCAACTTACTCACGACCGCCGTGGCCATTTCCTGCATATTCATCTGAATGCTGCCGTCTCCCGCAATACACAGGACCAGTCGGTTCCGGAACGCGGCTTGCGCCCCCATTGCGGCAGGGAATCCGAACCCCATCGTGCCAAGCCCGCCCGATGTCAACCATCGGTTTGGCTTTGCCAGCTTGAAATACTGCGCGGCCCACATTTGATGTTGTCCGACATCCGTCGAGACGATCGGATCCCGGTCCTTGGTCAGCTCATACAGCCGCTTGACCACCTCCTGCGGCTTGATCGGCCCGTCCTTCTCTTGGCGATACGCCAAGGGATGGGCCTGCTGCCATTCCTGAATTTGATCCCACCAGGGCTTCCGCAGATCTTTCTGTTCCCCGTTGACCGTCGCGCGCAAGATCTGATTCAACTCACGGAGCACGGTCCTACAGTCACCCACGATCGGAATATCGACATGGATGTTTTTCCGAATAGAGGTCGGATCGATATCGACATGAATCACTTTCGCATGGGGACAGAACTCCGACACCTTGCCCGTCACCCGATCATCAAACCGTGCGCCGACGGCGATCACCAGATCGGAGTAATGCATGGCCATGTTCGCCTGGTAGGTCCCGTGCATCCCGAGCATCCCGAGCGATAACGGATGCTCGCCTGGAAACGCGCCAAGCCCCATCAACGTCATGTCCACCGGAATCTGTGTCATCTCGGCCAGTTCAAGCAGCTCCTGTGAAGCACCAGAAAAAATCACCCCACCGCCGACATACAGAATCGGCTTCTTGGCCTTCATGATCGCTTCGGCTGCCTGTTTGATCTGCCATTTATTTCCGTCGTAGGTCGGGTTATACCCTCGAATCGAAACCGAATTTGGATAGGTGAATTCCGCTTTGGCCATCGAGACATCTTTCGGGATATCCACCAAGACCGGACCAGGGCGGCCGGTCGTCGCAATATAAAATGCCTCTTTGATTGTCGCCGCCAAGTCGTTCACGTCCTTGACGAGAAAATTGTACTTCGTGCAGGGTCGGCTCAATCCGATGTTGTCGGCTTCCTGAAAGGCATCGTTTCCGATCAAATTAGTCGGGACTTGGCCGCTGAAACAGACCACAGGAACAGAATCCATATAGGCATCGGCTAACGCCGTGATGACGTTGGTCATGCCAGGGCCCGAGGTGACCAGACACACGCCGGCCTTTCCAGTCGCCTTCGCATATCCTTCGGCCATATGGCCCGCGCCCTGTTCATGGCGCGTCAAAATCACTTCAACATCCTTCTGCTGATGGAGTGTATCGAAAATCTTCAAGACGACTCCGCCAGGAAGCGCGAAGACGGTCTTCACGCCTTCACGCTTCAAGCATTCGATGAAGATTTCAGCACCGGTGAGTTTCATACCAACCCTCCCTCCGATTGCATGATACGATCTGCCCTGAACAGTCAGATAGTAAAAGGACACGTCCGGCGGAGGACGCATCATCATGCAGAAATATCTTTGAAATCAAGGGGAAAGATTTGAGATCCTAGCATCCCCATCAAGACCCGTCAATACAGCGCCACGTGAATCACCGAGAGTGCCGGCCAAGGCGTTTCAGAAGAAGCGTGAGCGGAAGACCTATAAGCCGGATTCTGTCCCGCAAAGAAGTTGCCCTCTTTGCCTGGATGATCATTTCTCTGGGACTCGAGTTACCTCGAACCTCAAGCGACCTACCCGAAGACCTCGACCGGGCCGATCGGCATGCAACCGTCCGTGAGGAGCGCTGCATATGTCTTCCTATTTGGCCTTGCACCGGGCGACGCTTACCATGCCGGTGATGTCACCACCACCGCGGTGGGCTCTTACCCCACCGTTTCACCCTTACCTGAGCCGCAACGACCAGATGGGATCTCGTCGCTTTGGCCATCGGCGGTTTGATTTCTGTGGTGCTGGTGTCGGATTGCTCCGCCTGGGAGTTACCCAGCGCCCTGCCCATGGAGTCCGGACTTTCCTCTCGATGGAAACCCACCGAGCGACCATCCAATCTTCCACCCACGCAAAGTCAGTATAAAGAATGATGCGGGTCCGGGACAAGCATCCAGCAATCCCTCTTACAACCAGCCACCGACGACGTAGGCCTTTATCTGCCGCCTATTTCCGGGAGCGGTGCGGCCGGCATAGGAGCTCGTTTCTGGTAGATGGCCATGGCCTCCGGCATCCACTCCTTCAGCTGTTCGATTCGGGTACCGTGGCTGGGATGGGTGGATAGGAATTCAGATTGCCCCCCGCCGCCCGATGCTTGCCCCATTCGTTCCCAGAGCGCAACCGATTCACGCGGATCATACCCGGCATCGGCCGCGAGGAGGATCCCCACATAATCGGCCTCAGATTCATGTTTGCGGCTGAAGGGCAGCAACACACCGACCTGCGCCCCTGCGCCAAGCGCCGCCATCGTCGCCTGGCCAAGCACGGGATTGCCGCCGCTGAGCCCGATCGCCGCGCCCGCCACCTGCAACACCGTGTTCGTCAGTTGCCCCTGACTCATGCGCTCGGCGCCATGGCGGGCCAAGGCATGCACCACTTCATGCCCCATCACCGCCGCCAACCCCGCTTCCGTCTTAGCCATGGGAAAGATCCCGGTGTAGACCGCCATCTTTCCGCCAGGCAGCGCAAACGCGTTCGCGGTGTTGTCATCTTTAATGACCGTCACTTCCCACTGAAACTGCCGGGCCATCTCCGCATACTTCGACCGTTTTGCGGCTTCGACGATCCGAGCCGCAACCCGCGTCACCGGTTCGATCTCACGAGGATCTTGTGACGGTCTCATCTTGGGGTCGCTCTTGACCTGATCGTACGCCTGAGCTCCCATTTGCACTTCTTGACGCACCGACGTCATAAGTAACTGCTTCCGGCCGGTATAAGGATTGGTCTCGCATCCCACTAGGCCGATCCCCCCTAGGAGGAGACAGCAGATCGTCACTGCCCTCAGGTGTCGTGGCGCATCCATTTTCGATCCTCCAGCCAAGCGAGTCCGCAATAGATCCACGATGCTCGATTGACCATCATGCGATCCATTGGTAGATTACCGCGCCCTAGGAGGGATTTCCAGAGGAAGCGCGAGCCCCATGACAGCGTCACACCACGGCGACACGATTGAACGCATCGGCATCGACGAATCCGGGAAGGGTGATTACTTCGGCCCCCTCGTCATCGCCGCCGTCTTTGTCGACAGCACGACCCAAGGGGAACTCAGGCTCATGCAGGTCCGGGACAGCAAGAACATTTCGGATGGGCGGATTCTTGAGATGGCCCCCGACATCAAGACCATTTGCCCACACAGCGTCATCGCGATCGGGCCACAAAAGTACAACGAACTCTACGCCAAGATCAAAAATCTGAACCGCTTGCTCGCCTGGGGCCATGCCAAGGCGCTGGAAACCCTGCTCGCACAAGTGCATTGCGAGCGAGCCATCTCCGATCAATTTGGAAACGAGCGGTTGATTCTCAGTGTGCTGCAGGAAAAAGGACGAAAGATCGTATTGGAACAACGAACGAAAGCCGAATCGGACGTAGCCGTCGCCGCGGCATCGATCTTGGCACGGGCTGAATTTCTCCTTCGCCTCAAGCGCCTCTCCGGCGAAGTCGGCACCACTCTCCCCAAAGGCGCCTCTCCAGCCGTCGAACTCGCCGCGAAGATGATCATTAAGAAACACGGGCAGGATCGGCTGGGGTCGGTGGCGAAACTGCACTTCAAAACTACGAAGGCCGTGCTGGCGGGACTCGTCTAAACCGATTCCCCTACTTCGAGTTCGGACGTCTTACTGCCCGGCGAAGACGGCGTTTCCGCGACCGGCTCTCCTTCCCAGTAGAGAATCCGTCGGCAATAGGGGCAGACGTGAAGATCGTCGGAGCGTTTGACTTGCGCAATGAGCTGCGGTGGGATCTGTAGACGGCAGCCGAGACAGATGCCGTCACGCACGGCTGCAAGCGGCTGATCTTTCCGCGACGCTTTGACCTGGTTGTACCGATCAAGCAAAACTTTCTCAACCCGCGCTGAGGCCTCTCGATGGCGGAGTTCGAGTTGAGCCAGTTCCGCCGCCAACTCCTTATCCTGCGCGTCCAGTCCCTGCTTCTCCCCGGTAAACGCTTTCTCAAGCGCGGTCTTTTTCTCCTGAAGCTCTTTGACGGTCTTCTGAAGTTGATCGGCCTTGTCCATTGCCAAGAGAATCTTCTCTTCAAAGTCTCCCCGCTTCTTGTTCGCCAACTCGATTTCGAACAAATGCGCCTGATACTCTTTGTTGGTCTTCAGATTCGCCGCGTGCAATTTCATCTTCTCGGTGTGCGCTTCATGAGCTTCGAGATCCTTTTCGTAAGCACGCCGTTCCTTGACGGCGGCATCGCCGATGGCTTTCGTGTCATTCAGAAGCTGGGCTGCCTCTCGAAGAGGAGCTTCCGCATTGTGAAGACGTTCGGGAATTTTTCGGCGAATCTCGGTGATCTCCATGATCCGGAGATCGAGTTTTTGCAAGTCGATGAGCGGGGAAAGCTTTGGGTTCAACGTATCCTTTCCATCAATGCTGATGCACCGACATGGGTCAGACACCGGTTCGGACTGGTGGGCCCACTAGGACTTGAACCTAGGACCAGCTGATTATGAGTCAGCCGCTCTAACCACCTGAGCTATGGGCCCGACTCGGAACGCTTCGAACTCAGGCTGATGTCTCGTTGAGTGAATCATCCATCCTTAACGGCTTCGTCGGTTTCAGCCTCAACAGGGGTCCCGACCCGAATCGCAATTCTAGGCCGCTGCTCCGAGGAGAGTCAATTCATGCCGTCTCAGGCCTAGATGCTCTCGACAAAACTCCTCAGCTTTTTACTGCGGCTCGGATGTCGTAATTTCCTCAAGGCCTTGGCTTCGATCTGCCGGATGCGCTCGCGCGTCACTTCGAAGTCCTGCCCGACTTCCTCCAGCGTATGGTCCGTCGCCTCTCCGATACCGAACCGCTTGCGCAGCACCTTCTCCTCGCGAGGCGTCAAGGTCTCCAAGGCGCTGTTGATCTGGCGCTGCAAATCATAGCGAATGGCGGCTTCCAACGGAGACACGGCCTTCTTGTCTTCGATGAAATCCCCCAGATGGCTGTCTTCCTCTTCACCGATCGGTGTTTCGAGCGAGATGGGCTCGCGGGCGATCTTCAGAATCTTCCGAACCTTGTCCAACGGAAGGTCCATGCGCTCGGCAATCTCTTCCGGAAGCGGCTCACGACCCAGCTTCTGCACAAGGTGCCGGGAGGTTCGAATGAGCTTGTTGATCGTTTCGATCATGTGAACCGGGATCCGGATCGTTCGGGCTTGATCGGCAATCGCTCGGGTGATCGCCTGCCTGATCCACCAGGTCGCATAGGTGCTGAACTTATACCCGCGCTTATACTCGAATTTGTCCACCGCCTTCATCAGTCCGATGTTGCCTTCCTGAATCAGGTCGAGGAACTGCAGACCGCGATTCGTGTATTTCTTCGCGATGCTGACCACCAGCCGCAAATTCGCCTCAACCAGCTCAGCCTTCCCCCGCTTGACCTTTTCTTCCGCAAGATCCAGATGCTTGACGGCATCCTTGATCTCCTCAGCCGGAACGAGCGCCTCTTCCGTTTCCAACTGGCGAATCTTCGCTTTGGCGTTTTGGTAGACCTTCCGGATCTCCACCAGCGCTTCTTCCGACACCCCGGTCTTCCGCTTGACCGCCAGGAAGTCCGGACGGCTCCGGCACATCTTTCTCAACAGCTCGGCGCCTGCCTCTCCGCCCACGCCGATCCGCCGTTGGCAGCTGACCGCTTCCCGTTCGGCGACCCGAATCTGCACGGCCAAATCTCGGACACGCTGCACCATGCGGTCTTTCAGCACGCCATGGAGGTTGACCGATTCGATTTTATCGACGACTTGCTGGCGGATCGCATCGAACTGCTTCTTGAACTTCTTCTGCTTGACCGGATCACTGCCGAGATGCTTGCCTTTCTCGGCCAATGCCTTCAACGCAAGCGAGACTTTCCGCACGGCATTGAGCGACTCGAGGGTCTTGACCCGCAACTCCTCATAATCCCGTTCCACCGGCGGCTGATCTTCCTCAAACTCCTCTTCGGTCTCCTGGATCGGCACAATCTCACGCACGTCGATCTTGGCGTTCTTGAGCTGATCTCGGAGCGCCAACACGAATTCGATGGTCATCGGCATGCCGTAGATCACCGACGCGATATCTTTTTTCCCCTCTTCGATCCGTTTGGCGATTTCGATCTCGCCTTCGCGGCTCAGGAGCGCCACACTCCCCATTTCCTTGAGGTAGAGCCGCACGGGATCGTCGGTGCGGCTGAGCGCGCCCGGCGTCAGATCGATGGCCTTCTCGTTTTCCTCCTCGGAATCCGACTCGGCCTCTTCCACCTCTTCGCCGACTTCGCCTTCAGACCGTTTCTGAATCCGGTCGCCATCGCTTGCCTCGATGATTTCGATATCCATTTCACCGAACATCGCCATGATGCTGCCAAACTGATCCGATGACACGACTTCAGCGGGCAAGGTGCTGTTGAGCTCGTCGTACGTCAGAAAGCCTTTTTCCTTCCCGATCGTAATCAGCTTCTTCACCTCACCGAGCAACTCTTGTTTCGACATGACTACTCCTTCACCAATGAAACCACACCGGCGGTCGGCGTGCCGGCTTTCCGCATCCGTACCTCGTTGATCTGCATATTCAGCATGCGCGCTTCGTCCATCTGGCCTTCGCGCTCAGCCGTTTTCATCCTGGCGATCAGCTCTCTCAGGACCTGCTCCGATCGTTTTCGGTCCAGACAATCCAAACAGGCCGTGATGTGCGCCGGCGCGTCGTCGAAATGATCGTCACGAAGCGAGAGTTCCGCGGCCAGAGCCCCGCACTCGGGGTCGTCCATCGACGCATCGAGCAGCGCCTGGACCTGAACACGTCCATCGCGATCCCTATGAGTCAGAGCCAGCTCCGCAAGCTTGCGACAGGCTCCGACCGAGAACTGCTCAGGCCGGAGTCGGCGGACATCGGCCGGGGACAGCTTCCCCTGCAACAAGAGAAGCATAAGGTCTCGCTCTTCGGGAATTCCCTTGAAGAGGGAGTCATCCGACTTCCCGGCAAGAGGCGGCCGAAGCGCTCCCGAACCTTGCTTCTGCTGGGCCACGAGCGCAGGATACCGTTCGATCAGCCGTGACTGATTGATTCCCAATCGTTCCGCAACGAGCTTGAGTCGCTCCTCTCGCTCGATCGGATGCTCGCTCTTCTGCAGAATGCGCAGAAGCTCATCCACGCTCCGGATCCGTCCTTCGATCGTGCTGATTTCCGTCGCCTTGAGACTGTTTTCCAGCGCGAAGTCCAGCAGACTGGGGGCTTGCTCCTCCAATCGGGCAAAGGAGTCAGGACTTTCCTTTCGAATATACGTGTCGGGATCTTCCCCCGCAGGGAGCGTCACCACTTTGACACCCAACCCACTGTTCACAAACAAGTCCAATCCCCTCAACGCCGCTCGAACGCCGGCGGCATCCGGATCGAACAGCAACACCACCTTCGATGCAAACCGTCGGAGAACTTGAATATGTTCCGGCGTCAAGGCTGTACCCAATGTGGCCACCGTGTGCGTCAACCCAGCCTGATGAAGCGCGATCGCGTCGAAATAGCCTTCCACGACGATCACGGTCTTGATCCGGACGATGGCTTCGCGGGCTTGATCGAAGGCAAACAGCGTCTGCCCTTTCTTAAACAGAGGCGTATCGGGGGAATTCAGATACTTCGGCGTGCCGTCACCCAGCACGCGGCCGCCGAATCCGACCACGCGCTTGCGCAAATCCATGATCGTGAACATCAGCCGCGCATGAAACTTATCGTAGTAGCCATTCCCGTTGGTTCTCGCGCTGATGAGCCCGGCTGCCATGATGTCGCGGTGGGAGAACCCTTTTCGAGAAAGAAATTTAAACAGCCCATCCCAATCCGGAGATGAGACGCCGATTCGAAACGACTCCACCGTCGGTTCTTGTATGCCTCGTCCGACCAGATACTCGCGAGCCGTCGCGCCGATTTGTGGATCGCGCAGATTAGATTGAAACCACGTGAGGGAGGCCCGATTGATTTCTTCGATGCGATAGGCGTGCCCGCGTTGCGCTCGATCTATAGGCGACTCCTCCACCACAATGCCCACCTTGTCTCCAAGCTCCCGCAGCACTTCCGGAAAGGTTGCCCCTGTAATCTTGGTCAGAAAGGCAAAGACATCTCCCCCGGCCTTGCAGCCGAAGCAGTAAAACATTTGCTTGGAAGGACTGACGGAAAAAGAAGGGCTCTTTTCTTGATGAAATGGGCACAACCCCACCAGGTTCTGACCTGCCCGCCTCAGCGAGACGTGCTGACCGACGACATCCGCGATATCCGCCCGATCTCTTATTCGATTCTTGATATCGTCGGAAATCAAGCTTCGGCCCACCAGAGTCGCAGCTCCTACGGTCCCGTCACGCACGACCGGACGAGTCGGTTGCTAAGCAATAGGAATAATTGACCGTTCAGATTAACAGACGGGTGGAAAACCTGTCAATTCGACGAGATCCCCCTCATCCCGGAGGCCAAGCCATATGCCGGCCACCCATCACGTGGAAATGGAGATGGAAGACGGTTTGTCCGGCATCGCGACCGGTATTCGCAACCAGCCGATAACCGGACTCCTGCAGCCCTTTCAAAGCCGCGACTTTCGTACAACTCATCAACAACCGCGCCAGCAACGCCGCATCCTCCACCCCTAAATCTTGAACGGCCGAAACATGCCGCTTGGGTATCACCAGCGTATGGACGGGCGCCTGTGGATTGATATCGTCAAACGCCACTGTGTGCTCATCTTCTTGAACCAGCTTCGCTGGAATCTTCTTTTCCACAATCTTGCAAAAGAGGCAATCACTCATGACGCGCCGTTCACGTTGCTCGTAGACCGGACTTGCCGAACCGCTTTCCCAATTCGTGAAGAACCTCCTGAAGACTCACCCCGTGGTATCCCAACACCATAAGGGTGTGAAAGAACAGATCGGCTACTTCGTACACGATCTCCTCTTTCTTGCCGCCTTTGGACGCCAACAGGACTTCTCCGGCCTCCTCCGCCACCTTCTTCAGAATCTTGTCATGCCCCCCTTCGAACAGCTTTGAAGTATAGGAACCGGTCCGGGGGTTCGAGCGACGTTCATCAATCGTCCGCAAGACACTGTCAAGGATTCCGCCATGTGCGTCCTGTGGGTTGGAACGAACGACCTCGCCCTGTTCATCTAACCTGGAAAAAAAACATGCCCGCTCGCCTGTATGACAAGTCGGTCCCGCCGGTTGCGCTTTCACCAAAATGGTGTCGCGGTCGCAGTCGACAAAGAGTTCCTTCACATGCAGCGTATGACCGGAGGTTTCGCCTTTTTCCCAAAGCGTATTTCGAGACCGACTCCAAAAGTGCACCCTCCGTGTGGCGACCGTCTTCGCGAGGGCCTCTTGGTTCATGTATCCGAGCATCAAGACCGTTCCGTCAAGCCAATCCTGAATGACGGCCGGAAGCAGGCCGTGCCCGTCGAATTTCAACTGATCTGCGGATCCCTGACTCATCGTGTCAAGCCACTCGAGAAAGACTTTCTGATCGAACCGGGACGCCACGTTCCCGCAAATATGCCTTCGCCTGGGAGATTGTATAGGTCCGAAAATGAAAAATCGACGCCGCCAAGACCGCGTCGGCCTTCCCCTTCACAAAGCCCTGGTAGAGATGATCGAGCGTGCCGACTCCGCCGGAGGCGATCACGGGAATCGATACAGCCCCGGACACCGTCGCTGTCAGGTCCAGATCATATCCGGTCTGCCGGCCGTCCTGATCCATACTGGTCAATAAGATTTCTCCGGCGCCATACTGCCCCATCCGCGTGGCCCACTCCACCACATCCAGTCCCGTCGCCCGGCGACCGCCGTGCGTGAAAACCTCCCAGCGATCACCCCCTGCGCGCTTGGCATCGATGGCTACGACGATGCATTGCGTCCCAAAACGCCGAGCAGCCTCTTGCACGAACTCGGGCCGTCGGACGGCCGCGGTATTGATGCTCACCTTGTCCGCCCCGGCATTCAACAAGGCTCGAATATCGTCGAGCGTTCCCACGCCCCCTCCGACCGTTAGCGGCATGAATACCCGGGCAGCCGTCCGCTCAACGACCTCGATGATCGTTTTCCGGTTTTCATGCGAAGCGGTGATATCGAGAAAACACAGTTCGTCCGCTCCTTCGTGATCGTACCCCACCGCGGCTTCAACCGGATCTCCGGCATCGCGGAGATTCACAAAGCTGACGCCCTTGACCACGCGGCCTTCTTTGACGTCCAGACAGGGAATGATGCGTTTGGTCAACATGGCAACGCGTGAAATGTAAAACGTGAAACGTGAAACGCGCTCGATTCTCTTCGTCGCGTCATCCCTTACTCCTTGCCAAGGACCGCGAGAGCGGCCCGGAAGTCCAGTTTTCCATCGTACAGGGCCTTCCCCACGATCGCGCCCTCTATTTTTGGACCGAGTGATCGGACGGCTCGCAGGTCTTCCAGACGGGTGATCCCTCCCGAGGCAATCACCGGGAAGGAAGAGCATTCGACGATCTCCTTCAAGGCGGGCAGATTTGGTCCGCTGAGCATGCCGTCACGCGCGATGTCCGTATAGACCACGGCGGCAATCGAGCAGCCTGACAGCTCCTTCAACAAATCGATCGCTCGCACATCGGATACTGCGGTCCAGCCTTTCACAGCGATTCGACCGTCACGAGCGTCGAGCCCAAGGATGATCCGCCGCGGAAATTCCAGGCAGGCCCGTTCGAGAAAGACGCGATCAGTGATCGCAGCGGTGCCGAGCACAACGCGAGACACCCCGACATCGAGATACCGGCGAACCGTGTCGATTGTTCTGATGCCGCCGCCGACCTGAACCTTTACGCGAACTGCCTGTATGACGGACTCAATGTGAGGCAGATTCTTGGGCTCGCCATCGACGGCGCCGTTTAAATCCACGACGTGAATCAAGCCGGCTCCCTGTTCCTGCCACCTACCGGCCACCGCCGTCACATCGTCGGAATAGACCGTTTCCGCCGCCATATCGCCTTGACGTAATCGCACACAACGCCCATCTTTCACATCGATGGCAGGAATGATCAGCACCCTACTTCCCCTCCCTCGTACCAAACGGAAAATCGCTCAGGACTTCATCAACCCCATACTCTGCCAATTCTTCCGCCGTCACGAAGGCCCATCGCTGCAAAAATCCCATGAGATCCTCGGTCATCGGCCGCTGCCGTTCATAATAGCCCCCGACCCAGAGTACTTGCCCGTCAGCCGCTACGACCTTGGCCTCAAAACCAACCGTCGCAGCAGGGTTCGCTCCCAGTCGACTGCCCACCCGCTCTTGGTACACCGACACGAGACCGATCAATGCCGCATCCGCCTTCAATCGCTTCGCCACCTCAGCTGCCGCCTTTTCCATCCCCATTGTGGCCGGCTCTCCGTCGGCTGAGGAGACTCTGACCGCATCACCGGGAGCCAATACGAGAAGACCTTTCCGATCTCGGAGGCGACCCCAGAACAATTCCGTCACCTTCTCCGCCGCATACCCCGGCACCATCATAGTTTTTGTGCGCAGGGGTTGCCCTTCCGGAGGGACTCCCATGGAAATATCGGACCGACGGATGCTGTCAGGCGTCGGAAGAAAAAGATCGTCTTGATCGCGCGCTTGGGGCGTCGCAATCGACGTAAACGGGATCAAAGCAATGGACTGAATCCGGTAGCGAGAGAGTTCATTGGACGACTTCGTCGCCACCTTCGATCCGCTACACCCTGTAACGACGGCAGCCAATGCAACGGCGCTTATCATCGGAATCATGCGGGACAGGAGGCTGTGCACGATCACTTCCACGCTCCAAAATTCTTGATCAATTGCAGCCCGACCGCCTGACTCTTCTCTGGATGGAACTGGCACGCGACCACATTGTCCTTCCAAATACTCGAGGTGAAGGGAATACCGTACGTCGTGGTCGTGGCTGCGATCCGCTTGTCCTGCGGATCCACGAAAAAAGAATGCACGAAATACCAATGGGATCCGTCGACTATACCGTCGAACACCGGACAGGGGCTTTGGATCGCGATCTGATTCCAGCCCATGTGCGGAACTTTGAGCGCTTGGTCCGTTGAGAAGGCCCGAACTTTTCCAGGAAACAGGTCCAGACCTTCATGCCTGCCGAACTCTTCGCTTTCCGTAAACAACAGCTGGAACCCCAAACAGATCCCCAAGAACGGTTTTCCCGATCGAATCGCGGCCTTGATGGGCTCGATCAATCCATACTGCCGTAGATTCGCCATGCAATCGCCGAACGCTCCGACGCCCGGCAACACCACGTGGCCGGCATTCCGGATCGAAGCCGCCTCGCGCGTGACGATCGCCTGATGTCCCACCGCCTCAAAGGCCTTTGAGACACTGCGAAGGTTGCCCATTCCATAGTCGATAATGGCAATCATACATGGTTCCCAGACTCAGCGAGCCGTAACAATACCGTAACTGGAAGGTTCCTGCCACTGGCAATCTACGTCGCCGAATTTCGACTGGATATCAGCCAGCCCTTCTGAGAAAATCGAACCAGTAGCCTGCGCTGGTCCAAACAGGATTACCCGACATGAATGACAGCGCATTAATCGAATTCTTCAGCTAAGCACTACCCGACCTCATTGCTGTGTATCGATTCGGTTCACAGGCCAACGAACCTCACGCCCCGAGAGTGATGTGGACCTGCTTGATCTTCGCAGCGCCTCAACCGTGATGCGCATGCAGGTCATCTCGACCGGAGAATGCCTTGCCGCGCCGAATGAAGCGGCCCGTCGAGAATTCGAAATGTATGTGTATTCAGACTATGCCAGGCTCAATGAGGAACGGAGGGAAATTCTCAACCATGTCCGGACACGGGGGTCTGTGTATGCGGTGACGTAGTCATCAACAAGTTCGCCGGCATTGAACGATGTATTCGTCGCATTCTGGTTAGCATCTTGTGTCCTGACAGTCAGGTGTTGGAGAAACTTTTTTAAGTCCGCTTCCCATACCAGATTGCTCGGTACTTTGTGTTGAAGAGAGGTGCCGAACAACTCCTTTATCGTCAAACACAACTGTAAAAGACGATAAAT
This sequence comes from Candidatus Nitrospira nitrificans, assembly GCF_001458775.1. Classification (NCBI taxonomy): domain Bacteria; kingdom Pseudomonadati; phylum Nitrospirota; class Nitrospiria; order Nitrospirales; family Nitrospiraceae; genus Nitrospira; species Candidatus Nitrospira nitrificans. The sequence continues at coordinate 97,919 of NZ_CZPZ01000032.1, read as the reverse complement.
TTGAAGTTGCGCCTCCTACGAAAAACCCCACGATAGGAAGAAACGTTGCTCTATCAACCTCAATAGCTATATGAGTATAATTCCACGACTCTACGAGTGTACTTGCAGAAGAAGCAGGCAATCCCGGGATTATGGCCAAACTCTCAGAATGCTTCGATGTGGAATTGGGTTATCCTAGTAGCTGTCGAACATCCTCCTTTGTGGAAACATTAGCCCGTATCTGTGACGTCAGTGTTTCATCCGTCACACTGGCGTTACCACTACTCACACATCCAGAGAGCGTGACAGCCACGCTAGCAACTAGGAGAGCACCACGCAACTTCTCTATGAGTTGGAATGAGTTGGAATCCGAATCTTTGCGCACACCTTTTCGAATAATTCGCACCAAGGATTAGCTAGAGCATCCCCTTCGTCGGCAGCACCTTTACCGTCAATCGCCCTTCCAGCAACATCGCTTGATCAAGCGCCTTGGACAGCGCCTTGAAGTTGGCTTCGATGATGTGGCGCATCACGCCGTCAGTTTTCGCGATGATTTCCTTCCAACTCGAACCAACGTTCGTAACGCTTCGTTCACGGACTCCGAAGTCCGGAATATTTTCGCAACATCGGGCGAGAGTACAACGACGTTACTGCCTTCTGCATACCGCTTCGCGTACTTCCCGCCAACACCCTTGCTGAAATCGTACTCCGGCAGCATGTCTGGTCGTCTCTCACGGACAAGCTTCTTCATAGGTTTCTTTCACGGCGCGTAGCAGGACGAGCACTGATGATACGTCCGCTCCGGTCCGTATGTACCACGATGAGCAAACGGTGCTTCGATGAATGACCCACTGTTACACACCGCTGCTCCCCCCACCGAATGGGAAAGATCGTCGATCTTAACCGACAATGTGTCGCCGATATTGTACTGGCCTCTTCAAATGAGATGCTGTGCTTGGCGAGATTCTGTTTAGCCTTCCGCTCATCCCACTCGAACAGCAACCCCATTCATTCCCCAACCAAAATCCCTACAGCATCCCCTTCGTCGAGAGCACCTTCCCCGCCAACCGCTCTTCCGGCATCGTCGCGTGATCGAGCGCCTTAGCGAGCGCTTTGAAGATGGCTTCCATGATGTGGTGGGGATTGCGGCCATAGAGCAGATTCACGTGCAGATTGAGCCCGCCGTGGGTCACGAAGGCTTGGAAGAAGTCTTCGAACAACCCGAGATCGAACGCCTTGATCTTCCGATCCGGCAGATTCACGTTGTACACCAGAAACGGCCGGCCACTCAGATCCACGGTAACCTGAGCCAAAGTTTCATCGAGCGGCGCCGAGGCAAACCCGAACCGCTTGATACCCGCCTTTTCGCCCAATGCCTGGTGCAGGGCCTGGCCCATGACAATGCCGACATCTTCGACGGTGTGGTGTTCGTCAATGTCGAGGTCGCCCTTTGCCTGCACGGTCAGGTCGAAAAACCCATGTTTGGCCAGGAGCTCCAGCATGTGATCGAAGAAACGGATGCCGGTATCGATCTTCCCCTGCCCCCTCCCATCCAAGGTCCACTCGACACGGATATCGGTCTCTTTGGTGGCTCGTTGGACACTCGCCTGTCGTGGAGTAATCCCGTTTTTCTTCATGAAAACCTACTCTGCGCTGATTTGGCGTGCGCATCGAACCCTTCGATCTGCGCCAGCCGAATCAAAGGATCTTTGACTTTGGCCAGTTCTTGTTTTGTGTAATGCACGATGTTGCTCACCTTGACATAATCATTGACGGACAGGGGCGAGAAGAACCGGGCGGTTCCTCCGGTCGGCAGGACATGATTGGGCCCTGCAACATAATCGGCCACCGACGGTGGCGTGTAGCGCCCCAAGAACAGCGCGCCTGCATGGCGGATCTTTTCCAAATAATCGAACGGATTATCCACCGAGAGCGTCAGATGTTCGGCCGCGATTTCGTTCGCCACTTCGATGGCTTCATCCATCGTGGTTACGACGAAGGCGACTGAATGACGGGCAATCGATTTCGACGCGATTCTTTCACGTTGGAGCCCTTTGAGCTGACTCTCGATCAGTTTCGACACATCCTTCGCCAATCGCTCCGAGGTCGTCACAAGGAACACCTGCGCGTCTTCATCATGCTCGGCTTCGCAGAGTAGATCCGCCGCCACGTGGGCTGGTTTCGCATCATCATCAGCTACCACGAGCAACTCACTGGGGCCGGCAACCATGTCGATTCCCACCGTGCCGTAGAGCAGTCGTTTGGCTGTGGCCACGTAGATATTCCCCGGTCCGACGATCTTGTCGACCCTCGCGATGGTGCTTGTTCCATAGGCCAGGGCCGCAACTGCTTGCACGCCTCCGACGCGATAAATCTCCGTGACTCCGGCTATGTCGGCGGCGACCAGCAAGTAGGGATTGATCCCGTCCTTCTGGGGCGGGGTGACCATCACGATGCGCGGGACACCGGCAACCTTGGCTGGAATCGCGCACATCAGCACGGACGACGGATACACGGCCTTGCCCCCCGGAACATACACCCCGACCGCGTCGACCGGGCCAACGAGCTGCCCCAAGGTGGCATCCCCGTCTTGATACATCCAGGTCTTGGTTCGTTGCCGCTCATGAAACGACGTAATCCGTTGAGCAGCCAACCGAAGCGCATCTCCCTCATCCTTTCGGATGTGGAAATAGGCATTCTTGACCTCTTCGGGAGTCACACGCAGCGCTTCCGGCTTCAACGCAACCTTGTCGAATTGCTTGGTGTAGCGGAGGATCGCTTTATCTCCTCCTCGCTCAACGCCTTTCAGGATGGCCTGCACGGTCTTTTCAACCGCCGCGCCGGTCGCCTGCCCGCGAAGCGCAACTTTTTTTAGGGATGGGAGAAAACTGCGATCCGCGTGTGTCACGATTTTCATGAACGAGCCGCCTTCCGCTTGCGCGCGCGTATGGCCGATGGGCGACCGTTGCCGGAGAGAGCGACCTGACTCCGCACCGCTGCCCGCAGTTTACGAATCAACTTCATCAACGGCTCCTGTTTGAGCCGAAAACTCGCCCGATTGACGATGAAACGGGCCGTCGATTGGGTAATGACTTCGATCTCGGCAAGATCATGGGCTTTGAGTGTGCTGCCGGTTTCGACCAAATCCACGATCCGATCTGCCAATCCCACCACAGGAGCCAACTCAATAGACCCATACAACTTGACGATCTCGACCGGAACCCCGCGCGTATTAAAATAGCGCTCGCTGATCCTCGGATATTTCGTCGCAATCCGAATCTTCGAGGAGAAGCGATCATGTGATCCCTCTCCCCGAAGCGCGGCGACGGAGATTCTACACGCTCCGAACCCTAAATCCAATGGTTCGTATACATCACTTTCCTGCTCCAACAAGACGTCTTTCCCGACGATCCCGGCATCCGCTCCCCCATATTCCACGTACGTCGGCACATCGCTGGGCCGAACGATGAGAAAGGTCATATCGTGCTCGGCGCTGACGAAGATGAGTCGACGGCTCTCGCCTGACAGCCCCCGAATGTCGTAGCCGGCTCGTCGGAAGAGATCCAGCGCGGACTCCATGAGTTTCCCTTTTGAGAGAGCGATCGTCACCATATATAACCCCTAAGGCATCTTCGTCGACGACTTTTGGCGCTGAACCTCAGCTCCCAACGCACCTAACTTTTCTTCCATTCTCTCGTATCCCCGGTCGAGATGGTACACACGCTGGACTTGCGTCACGCCCTCGGCAGCCAGTCCGGCGACGATCAACCCGGCGCTCGCTCGAAGATCCGAGGCCATGACCGGCGCCCCGGTCAGCTTCTTTCGTCCCGTCACCACCAACCGGTTTCCTTCAACGCGGATATCGGCTCCCATCCGCCGCAGTTCCTCGACATGCATGAACCGGCTTTCAAACACCGTTTCGGTCACGACGCTCGTGCCTTCGGCGAGACTCAGCAACGCCACCATTTGAGCTTGCATATCGGTGGGAAAGCCCGGGAAAGGCAACGTCCTGAGGTCGGTGCCTCGCAATTTTTCAGGCATGGTCAGACGCACATGATCGTGGCCTTCCTGCACGTCGGCCCCCGTCTCACGCAACTTCATCAGCACGGCCTCGAGATGGGCCGGACGACAATGCGTCGCGCTGACATCACCGTGCGTCATAGCCGCCGCCGCCAAGTATGTGCCGGCCTCGATGCGATCAGGAATGACTTCATGATCCCCGCCATGAAGTTCTCTCACCCCTTCGATCACAATCACATCGGTTCCCGCTCCTCGGATTCTCGCGCCGCGCTTGACGAGAAATTCGGCCAGGTCCACGATTTCCGGTTCCTTGGCCGCATTTTCTAACGTCGTCACTCCCTCAGCCAATGTCGCCGCCATCATGAGATTTTCAGTGCCGGTGACGGTCGGCGTATCGCAGTAGATACGCTCGCCTCTCAATCGTTTCGCCTTGGCCGTGATATAGCCGTGCTCAATGGAAATGTCAGCCCCTAATTTTGCCAAGCCCGCTAAATGCAGATTGACTGGCCGGGAGCCGATGGCACAGCCTCCGGGGAGAGAAACTTTCGCCTCTCCCCAACGAGCAACCAACGGACCAAGAACCAATACCGAAGCCCGCATCGTCTTCACGAGATCATAGGGAGCTTCCGTCGATTCAATGGCATCGACCTGAATGACCGCTCGATTGCCCTCATGGGATATCTTGGCGCCGAGAATCCCCAAGAGCTTTCCCATCGTCAGCACATCGACGACCCTTGGGACATTGGTGACGACGCACTCCCCGCCGCCCAGAATGGTCGAGGCCAAGATCGGAAGAGCGGAATTTTTCGCGCCGCTGATGCGAACGTCTCCGGCGAGTCTCTTGCCGCCGCTGATGATAATTTCATCCATCCCGTGGTCCTAGCCCGCCCGCCGCGCGATCACCACCCGTTCGATGCCGGCTTCATCGTTGACGGTTTGAAGCCTCGTGTAGCCCCCTGCCTGTTCCGCTGCCCGCCGCACATGTGGAGCTTGGCCCTGTCCAAGCTCCATGACGAGCAATCCACCGGGCACGAGGAATTGCCGTGCATCGTGGAGCAATCGTTCATGGAACTCCGTTCCGCTCCGTCCGGCCACCAACGCCAACCGCGGCTCAAAATCACGGACCTCCGGCTGCAAACCGGCCCAGATCTCTTCGGCGATGTATGGGGGGTTGGACACGATCGCATCCACGGCTCCGTCTACATGACATTCGCGCAAGGGGGATAACAGATCCCCTTCCTTCCAAGTAATTTTATCGCCGACCCCGTGTTTCTCCGCATTACTCTTTGCGACCGTCAACGCATCCCAGGAGCAGTCCAGGGCAAAAATTCGCGTATCGCTCAGGATAGTCGCCAAAGTCACCGCCACACATCCGGACCCTGTTCCCACATCGACCACCACCGCACCTTCTATAAATCGACCTTCTCGAAGAGTCTCCTGGACAAGAAGTTCGGTCTCAGGCCGAGGGATCAACACGGCCGGGTTCACATCAAAGTCGAGGCCGCAAAACTCCTGCGTCCCCAGAATGTACTGAAGGGGTTCATGCGCCATTCGCCTCGAGACGACTGATTCGGCAAGAGCGAGCCCTTCTGCCGACACCGTCTGGTCTCTCCGGCTCGCCAACTCGTGATGTTTCATTCCACACGCGTAAGCCACTAACCAGAGCGCTTCTTGAGACGCATTGGTCGATCCGGCTCTCTCCAAAGAGCGGTGGGCCCACGTGAGCAACATGCCAATCGTCTTCGGATCTGCGGTAATGGGGACGACTATCATGACACGTTGGCGGTTTCGGCCTGTTGCTGTTGCGCCTTCAGCGCTTGAACGATCTCGTCAAGATCACCTTCCATCACCAATTCCAGCTTGTGAAGCGTCATGCCGACTCGGTGATCCGTAACCCGATTCTGTGGAAAATTGTAGGTTCGAATTTTCTCGCTTCGTTCTCCGGTCCCTACCTGGGACTTCCTGTTCTGAGCAATCTCCGCTTCTTGCCTCTCCCGCTCAGCCTCGACAATCCTGGCGCGCAACGTCCGCATGGCCTTGGTCCGATTTTTCAGCTGAGACCGCTCATCCTGACAGGTCACGACCACACCAGTCGGCAGATGTGTAATGCGAACGGCTGAATAAGTGGTGTTCACACTCTGTCCGCCGGCTCCAGAGGAGCAAAACGTATCGATCCGCAAATCCTTTGGATCAATCTGCACGTCCACTTCGTCGACTTCCGGCATGACCGCCACGGTCACGGTGGACGTATGAATGCGACCACTCGCTTCGGTGACCGGAACCCGCTGTACACGGTGAACGCCGGCTTCATATTTAAAATGACCGTAGGCTCCTTTGCCCTCGATTAATGCGACAATGTTCTTATAGCCTCCGATGCCGGTCTCCGAAGCTTCGACGATATCGACCTTACATTTTTTCTTTTCGGCATATTTGACGTACAAGCGAAAGAGCTCCCCGGCAAACAAGCCTGCCTCGTTTCCACCGGTCCCGGCTCGGATTTCCAGCACCAGGCTCTTCTCGTCCCGCGGGTCCCTTGGAATCAAGAATTCCCTGACCTGCTCCTCGATTTCCGCCTGCTGTCGCTCCAACTCAATTCTTTCCTCCGTAGCCAGCTTGTGAAACTCACTGCCGAGCGATGGGTCGGCGAGAATCCCCCTCGCATCCTCCAGCTGCCTCGCACATTCATGATAGGTGTTAAAGAGCCTGGCCGCCGGTTCGAGATCGGTTCGCTCCTTACTCAGTTTGTGCAACAAACTAGGTTGCGTCGCGACCGACGGATCCATGAGCTGATCAGTCAACTCCTGAAACCGTGATGCGAGGCTCTCCCATTTTCTGAATAATGCCGCTTCCATCGTCTCGTACCTAAGACCTTGGTCACACCACGGCGACAAAAAAAGAGACCCTGCTTCGCACACGAAGCAGGGTCTCTTTTCTACCAAGATAGTGCGCTACTTACCCTTCTTCGCGTACTTCTTTTTGAACCGCTCCACGCGCCCTTCGGTATCGACGATCTTTTGCGTGCCCGTGAAGAACGGATGGCAATTGGAACAAATATCGACGCTGATCTCACCGATGGTGGTACGTGTCTTGAAAGAATTTCCGCAGGCGCAGTGAACCGTTGCCTCACGGTAGACCGGATGAATACCCTTCTGCATGACCTACAACTCCTTACCCAAGAATGGCTAACGCGCGTGGTCTCGTCGCTTCCTAAGGGGCAGTACTTTAACCGAAGGAAGATTAAGAAACAAGCACCACATTATCGATTCATCGACTGCAGAAACTCCTGATTGGTCTTGGTACCCCCGATTTTATCCATGAGGAATTCCATGGCTTCCATCGTCCCCAAGGGACTGAGCACCTTCCGGAGGATCCACATCTTGTTAAGACGATCCTTATCCACCAGCAATTCTTCCTTCCTGGTGCCGGACTGACTGATATCGATTGCAGGAAACAGGCGCTTGTCGGCCAAACGGCGATCCAAATGGACCTCCATATTCCCGGTCCCTTTGAACTCTTCAAAGATCACGTCGTCCATGCGACTACCGGTATCGACAAGCGCCGTTGCCATAATGGTAAGACTCCCGCCGTTTTCAATATTGCGGGCCGCTCCAAAGAAGCGTTTCGGCCTCTGCAGCGCGTTGGAATCCAGCCCCCCGGAGAGCACCTTGCCGCTGGGCGGCGCAATGGTGTTATAGGCCCGGGCGAGACGAGTGATACTGTCCAATAGGATGACGACGTCTTTCTTGTGTTCGACAAGTCGCTTCGCTTTCTCCAGTACCATTTCCGCCACCTGAGCATGTCGCTGCGCCGGCTCATCAAACGTCGAACTGATGACCTCAGCCTTCACCTGTCGCTGCCAGTCCGTGACTTCCTCCGGTCGTTCGTCGATCAATAGCACAATGAGTGTGACTTCTTTGTGATTTCTGAGAATGGCCCGAGCGATCGCCTGGAGAAGCATCGTTTTACCGGTACGAGGAGCCGCGACAATCAGTCCTCGCTGGCCTTTGCCAATCGGGGTAATCAGATCCATGACCCTGGTACAGTATTCTTCTCGATCGAATTCCACTTGAATCCGTTCTTCAGGGTACAGTGGTGTCAGGTTATCAAAGAGGATCTTATCGCGAGCGACCTCCGGATCTTCGTAGTTGACCTTCTCGACTTTCAGGAGAGCGAAATATCGTTCACTCTCTTTCGGAGGACGGATCTGTCCGGATACGATATCACCCGTGCGAAGGTTGAACCGACGAATCTGCGACGGTGAAATATAAATGTCGTCGGGACCCGGCAGGTAGTTGGAGTCCGGCGCCCGCAAGAAGCCGAATCCGTCCGGAAGAGTTTCCAGAACACCTTCCCCGAAGACCACGCCGTTTTTTTCGGTCTGAGCTTGGAGGATCGCAAAGATCAACTCCTGCTTTCTCAAATTGGCGGCCCCTTCGATTTTCAGCTCTCGCGCCACATCATTGAGGTCTGCAATTGACTTCTGTTTCAATTCTGCAAGATACATCACTTCCCCCCTAACTACTGACATACGACTCCTCTCGAACCTTGGGTTTGTTACTTTCCGGAATACACTCGAACTGAATTGGTCATGCGAAACGTGCTTTTATGTGGTGATGAGCGTTGCGTCTTGGTCTGTTTGGGTTGGAAATAGCTTGTGGAAGATTCGTTGTCCGCTTCTTTAATTAAACATTCTCTTTATGCACCGCAGGAGAACTTATGCCGTCTCTACATTGCTCCGAGGCCTACAGCCCAAGAGGACCTTTGATCGGCTCGCTTCAGTTACGTCACGCTCACTGCTGCTAGAGTTTGATTCGAGACAGGTTCCGGAGTTGAATTCTTCGATGGAGAGAATCAGCCCAGCCTTGGATGATGGGCTGATGATACTCAGGCATCGACCGGTTGTCAACTAGCATCTGGAATTTTGTTGTCCCCCGCATCATCAATCCTGCTTGGTGTCGCTCACGGGTTGTTCCCTGAATTTAAAGTGTGTTACACAGATACCCTTGAACCACCATCAGACAGCGAGCGCGACATGGCACGTGACGAAAACGAAACCAGCCCGGGCCGCACATTTTCACTCCTCGAAGCCAATCAGCTTATTCCCCAGCTCCAGTTGCATCTGTCAACCGTGCAAGAAGGTAAAACCGTCCTGATGCGAACTCGCAAGGAAGCTAGCAAAGCGTCGGCCAACGCATGTTTTGGCGGTGGGACACCAGCGGGCGTATCGTACGTGAAAAGCCTCCAGGACGTCAGCGCCAACCTCCATGCCATCCATGAGCTGGGAGTCGTAGTAAAGGACATCGACCTTGGGCTGTGCGACTTCCCACATATCCGCGATGGCCGAGTCGTCTACTTATGCTGGAAGCTTGGCGAGAAAGAAGTTCGTTGGTGGCACGAAGTCACATCCGGCTACGATGATCGTTGTCCCATCGAAGAAGATCCCGTTTAGTCCCATACTTCCTAGCAGAGCTCTGAAAACGGCGCCGAACCGCACATTGGATTTCATTAAGCATGAAGTTCGTCATCATCGGCTACGATAGCCCACAAGGGGAAGCCAAACGGAAAATCCATCGGGGCGCACACTTAGCCCACCTGGAACCGTTGGATAGCCAAGGGCGGGTCATTCTTGCAGGCCCCCTTACCGATAAAACTGGAAGCCTCCTGGTGCTGGAGTTTGAGACACAGGAGGAGGCTGAAGACTTCGCCCGCCGTGACCCCTATATGATTCACGGGATTTTTGAGCGAGTTGAAATTCACCCGTTTCTTCAGGTTCTTCCAAAATCATCTCGGCAAGCTCCGTTCATTCACTCCTAAGATTTGGCCTCCTCTTTGGAAGCATTGTCCGATGCTGAACCGAGCGGTATAGTTTCCTTATGAATGTTCGACGTGCATTAAGGATTCTTTTCGTCGTTGCCTCCTTCTTTATTCTGTATCAGTCGGCAAGTGCTTCAGAAACCACAGTAGTGACCGAGGGACGTTATGTGATGGGAGATAGCGACACTCTCGCAATGGCCGAGGAACGAGTCCTCCGGCTGGCTCAGCGCAGAGCGGTTGAAGAGGCCGGACTGTATATCGAGTCCACATTTCACGACATCGAAAAAGCCTCTCTCGGCACGAACTTCCAGTCCAGCACATTGGAGATCCGTACTATTGCTGCCGCGATAGCAAAAACCGAAATCCTGGAATTACGGCGCTCCTTCGACAACGATCGACCGAACTTTTACATCCGTATCCGCGCAGTCGTCGACCTCGACAATCTCCAAGCAGCCGTTCGACGGTGGCAATCCGAAAAGCGATTTGCCGAACATTTCCGTCGGCTTCAGAGCGAGAACGCGGAACTCAAGGCTCAGCTCCGTGAGCTAAGAACCGCTCCCACCGGCGTGCGAACTCTCACCATTGAACCGCTGGGACATTCGAAAGGTCGCGAGCAGGCTCGACTATTGGTCGAGAAAGCGATTCTCTCTCGGCATTTCCCCCAGAAGCTCGAGTTGAGTTCACAGGCGGCTGCTTGGGACCCTCAGTCTGCGGAACCTTTGATCGTGCGCGGGCAAACATATTTGCGACTCGCATCCGCTGCCTACTCCAACAAGTCCAGGCCGAGTGAATATTCCGAATATGTCGACAATGCCCGAATGGATTTCGACCGAGCCATTCTCATTGATCCAAAGAATACATGGGCGCTTCTTGGCCGAGGAGACGTCAACACGTGGCTGCATCAGCCTATGGAGGCCGCTCGCTCATTCGAACAGGCACTTGAGTTGGATCCTTTTTTTGATTTGGCGCGTCATCGCCTCATCAATCTCTATACCGCCGAGGCTCGTAGATTAGCTGCGTTGAAACAGTGGTCATCCGCCCTTACAGTCTTGCAGAAGTGCTTGCCTCCGCAAACCCCTGACAGTTGGATTCCGTATCAAAAAGAAGCCTATTTGCTCAGGAGCGGCATCTACAAGAAGCTGAACCAGCCGACCCAAGCAATCGATGACCTTAGTACGATCCTGCGAGTCGATTCCACTGATAGAGAGGCCTTACTCGCGAGAGCCGAGCTCTACCAGGAAGAGCTGCAAGGGCGTGCGGCGAAAGATGATCTGGAGCATGCGTGCATGCTCGGGTCGACGGCCGCCTGCGAACAGCTTCCATAATCACACTTCTCCCACCCTCACCAGACTTGACCGCAACCAGACTCCACGCACTCATTTGACAATCCCAAATGGCGACACCTATAATGCAGGGGGCTTCAATCGCCAAGCAGCTTCCACCAAATACGCAGACTGAGAGCAAATGGCCTACGCTATCTGCCCAAATAGTGGCCCGAAAGCTCTTTGAGTTGGGCCTTCTGTGACCTTGAACAAGAGTAGGGAAACAGCTTAGAGTAGAAAAAGAGAACCAAATGTACGTGAAAAACCACCGGTTCTTCCATTAACCAAAATTTTCACGGAGTGTAAGTTGTGATGAGTGACTATCGTGTGCTCCCAGGCCCAGAACACTTTCTTCCCCCGGCCGCCGCAAGCATGGGGATTCGCTTGCCGAATCCAGGAGAGGCCCATATCAATGGTGTGATCGCTCCAGAAGAAAAGGCTTATGAAGAAGCGGCACGTCAATTCTTAATGGCAAAAGTACCGACAATTTTCCCAGGTCCTCTCGTGTTGTGGGCCTGGAACGAAAAGGCCGCTAAGAAAGCCACCGCGGTTCGCCACCTTTTTAATACGCTCATTGAATGCGCTCAGCCTGGCCAAAAACCGATGCTGATCCCTATGCCTGATTACCGTCCAAAATATCCAAAAATCAATCCCGAAGTCGAGATCAATCCGAACCATCCGAACTTGACGATCTGGCACAACAGAATCGATTGCTGCATGTTTATCGGAGTGCATTGCCATCAAGCCAACCTGTCGCTGAAGATCATTCGCGGAGGCACTTCTTGTTACACGATCGCGATGTGCGCACAAGCCGGGCACGAAGATGCAATGCTTTCATTCCGCGATGCGTCGGTTGAGAAAATCATGAAGTTGGCCGATACAGTCAAGCGATTGAAAGGCACCGTCCAACCACGGCTGACATCGGCTAAAAATGGGGTTTCAAGTTAACGACCTGGAACCTTTCGGGCCTGTAAAAAGGAGGCTGGATCCATGGCAGATATACACTCAGTGATCGGCACAAAAAACAAAAAAGGCCAGACCTATACAGACACATGGAAAATGATGAACGAGGCTCCACGAACCCCGTCGTTCTATACGGGTTCCGAGGTCATCAAGGAAGCGGTTCGTCGGGCCAGCTGTGATGTGATGATCGCTTATCCCATCACACCGCAGAGTGAAGCCGCCGCATTGATCGGCGAGCTATTCGCTGAAGGCTACATCGGAGACTACTTCCGCGGTGAAAGCGAATTTGCCGTGATGTCGCAGTGCGCCGGTGCTGCGTTTGGCGGAGCCCGTGTATTTACCACGACTGCGGGACCGGGCACGATGCGCGCGATGGAAAACTTCCCGATGTGGTCCGGCGCAAGGTTGCCGATCCAAATGATCGTCACCTGCCGCGGGATTAACTCGCCTCTTTCGATTCAGCCGGACACTCTTGAGATTGCCTATTTGCTGAATACCGGCATGTTGGTATGGCATGCGGAAACGGCGCAGGACTTCTTTGATTGGATTTTAAAAGGCTATATGGTATCGGAAGAACCGGACGTGCATCTGCCGCTCGCGCTCTGCTGCGACGGATTCTTCGTGACGCATACGAAGGATGTCGTCAATCTCACGCCGGCCGACATGTGCTTGCCGCCGTACGATCCCTATCGCTCACCGGTGCCCTGCATGGACATGGAATGTCCGCCGGTCCGCATGATGCGCGATCCGTTCGTGATGAAGAGCAACTACATCAGCTATGCCACCCACGCGTCTTGGCAGCAAGAAATATGGGCTGCGGTCGAACGCTCGCGTAAACATTCGATCCACTGGCTGAACGGCCTGATCGACACGGAAAACACCGACGCGGAAATCATGATCGTGGCATCCGGCACTGCCGTCTCGCAGGGCCGCGAAGCGATCCGACTCCTGGAGGATGAGGGAGTACGTTGCGGACTCATCAAAGTGAAAACATTGCGTCCCTGGCCGGAAGAGGAAATCCGCGAAGCGACGAAGAACGCTAAACACATCTTCGTCCCGGAGTTCAATGTGACCGGCTGGCTGGCAAAAGAGATCAAGGCGACGATTCCCAATCATGAACGGGTGCACGCAGGACCTCATGTCTGCGGAGGCATGACGATGCCACCCGAGATCATCGTGTCTGAAATCAAGACGGCTCTGGGGATGAAAACCTTCTCCCTGGCCGGTCGTGGAAGCTGAGTTGCACTGAATTCAAACCTATGTCGCTCTGCGGAGCGACATTGAGGAGGCGATATGAGCAAAGAGCGTATACAAATATCCGAAGCCTTGTACGATATCATGCCATCGGATTATCAAGACCTTGTAAAGAGCGCCACATACGGCAAAGAAGACCGGGGCTGGAAGGATATCGGAACGTCGAAGGAACTGATTGAGCAACACTCACTCTGTGCCGGCTGTCCAGAATCGATGGCCTTCCGATACATCTTGGCCTCTCTCCCTAATCCGGAAGATACGGTTATGGTCGGCTCAACCGGTTGTACCAGCTTGGTATTTCCGATGGTCGCCGTGCATAACATCCACTCGTTGTTCGGCAACCAGAACGCCATCGCATCAGGTCTTAAACGTGCCTTGAGTGTCCGCTTCCCCGGCCGTGTCAAGGATGTCGTCGTCCTCGCCGGCGATGGTGCAACCGTCGACATCGGCTTAGATATGACGCTGCAGGCCTGGTTCCGCCAGGAGAAGTTCACGACAATTTGTTTTGACAACGAACTGTATGCCAATACCGGCGGCCAGGAAAGCGGATTGATGCAAAAGGGCTTTGTGGCCAAGATGGCACCGGTCGGCAAGTTATTCGATAAGGTGCGGTTGCCTGAAATCGCTCGGGAATCCGGCTGCCATTACGTGGTCAACTGCACGGTCAGCAAACCGTCACTGGTCGAGAAGGTCATCCGCAATGCCGTGCATATTGCCCGTGAAATCGGCCCGACCTATCTCCAGCTCTACACGCCGTGTATCCTGGAAATCGGCAAGAACAGCATGGAAGGTCTCCAGGAAATGCGCGATTCGGAAAAGCCGAACGAGCGGTTCGCCTACAAGGAATATGTCAGCGAGCCGGCCAAGCAACTGCTGGCGGAATTAGCAGCGAAGGATAAGGAACGGAAAGCGGCCGCCAAACAGCTGGCAGGACAAGCATCAGCATAAGTCAGACCGGAGGCAGACATGATTAAGAGACGATTGAATATCCGGATGTCGGGCTTGGGCGGACAGGGCGCGGTCACCGCAGCACATGTCTTGGCCATGGCCGCCAACCGGGACGGTAAGTTCTCCATCTCCAACCCGTTCTTCGGCGCCGAGAAACGTATGGCACCGGCAGAGAGCTATTGCCGCATCGGCATCGAGAGAATCTATGATCGCGGCGAGTTGGTATTTCCTGATGTCATTCAAGTTTTTCATCCCCAAGTCATCACGATGGGCAAAAGCTACACCATGCCGTTCTACTCCGGCGTGAAGGAAGGCGGCGTCGTCATTATTAATTCGGCCCAGCCGTTGCTCTCCGATGAGGATGTGGAACGCCTCAAGGACTTGAACGTCGCCGTATTTTATATCGCCGGCACCGAGTTGGCCATTGAAGTGGCCGGCACTGAGCTATCGACGAATATGGCGATGATCGGTTCTGTCTCAGGCATTACGAAATGCGTCTCGCTGGATGCTCTCGATGGCGCGCTCCAAGAGCGATTCGGAAAGAAGTTCGTGGCCTCCGGAGGAACCGCATCCTTGGACGAAGCGATCAAGAAAAAGTTCGCCAAAAAGGAAATGCTGTTGGCGAAGAACCTGGCAACGGTGAAGGCGGCGTATGAAGTCGCCAGCGAATGGGCTGAAAAGAATAAGATCGAGTTGCGCGTCGGAAATCCGGCCGTCGCCGCCTAAGAGAAGAAGGAACCAACACGTATGTATAACGTAGCGCAGGTCATCGACGAAAAATGCACAGCTAAAAAGGGCTGTCGGCTCTGCATCATGTATTGCCCGGAAGCAAATTGTTTAGACTTGAACAGCTCCAAGATGGTTGCAGAAGTTACCATCGATCGCTGCAAGGGCTGTGAGCTCTGCGTCATCGTCTGTGACGCAGCCAAACATTTCGCCATCACCATGCAGGCCGTCAGCGCGACCGGCCAACTGATGACCAAGAAGGGCGAGTCTGCAGCTTTAGGACAAGCGTATCAGGGATAATTCGTCACGGGCTGAACTTCTCAAAACCCCATGGCGTTCACGCTATGGGGTTTTTCTTTAGGCACGAGGTAACTGATGGAACACGAAGACAATATGATCGATGAGCTGCTCGGCGAGATTTCCGGCTTGATCATCCAATACCCCAAAGCCATCGAGCGGCAGGCTGCGATCATTCAAGCGACGGGCAAAGACCCTGAGCTTGTGGACAAACTGATCAAAGCGGCAGACACGATGCGTGATAGCGGCAACCTCTATCTGACATGGGCCAAACATTATGCCGCTATGGCAAAAGGCAACACAGACGCATCTTCCGATGAAGACGAAACCGAAGATTTCGACGTCTAAAAAATCTCCCTATTCCTCCAAGAGTTTTGCTAGAATAAGACAATCTTTCACTGACCCTTCTGTTCCCCGGTAGCTCAGTTGGTAGAGCAGCCGGCTGTTAACCGGCTGGTCGCAGGTTCGAGTCCTGCCCGGGGAGCCACAGCACTTTTCTCCCCCTTGCCCCTCCCCCTTCTTTCCTAATCTGTAGAAGTCAAAATTTCATCAGGGCTTGACCAGTCCGAGACGGTTTGCAATCACTCAACCAAGATCTTACAGAGCCACCGTCTGTATGAGTTCTCCAGGAAAAAAATGATACGGTTTCGCATTGAATGTCTGCATGTGAGGCCTTAGACTTGAGCCGCAAGCCTATCAGAAGCCCATTCAAGTATTTGCCCAGGCATAGCTGATAGAATGAATTATTTCACAAGGATAGATATCGCCTCGTCGTTTCATCCTCCGATCCCCCTCCGGAACGCTCATCTCATGACCGTTCTCCCTCGCTACCTGCCGCGAGATACGGCCTTGGTGGGATTACCTCAAGAGTCTCGTTTGTTTTCCGTTGAGCCACACACACAGCTTCAGGGATTCTGTCATTGGCAAAACGATCGCAAGGCCTCCCCCACAGCAGTACTCGTTCATGGCCTTGAAGGCTCCAGTGAGTCCCAATATATGCGGGGCATTGCGGTAAAGGCCTATCGAGCCGGCTTCAACGTCGTTCGCATGAATCAGCGCACCTGTGGCGGAACCGAGCATCTCACTCCGACTCTGTATAATAGCGGCTTGAGTGAAGACTACCGCACGATCCTCAATGAACTCGCTCACCGGGATGGGCTCAATCGCATATGGCTGATCGGATATTCCATGGGCGGGAATCTCGTCCTGAAAGCGGGTGGCGAACTCGGCAAGACCCAGCCGGCTCTAGCGGGAATCGCAGCAGTATGCCCGAATATCAACCCGACCATTTGCGCTCGTGCATTGGAGGAGCCTCGCAATTTCATCTATCATCGCCACTTTCTGACACGGTTGAAGTCGAGGCTGCGGAAAAAGGCGGCGCTATTGCCGGGGAAATGGGACCTTTCCCACCTCGATCGGATCGCCACGATCAGCGCATTTGATGATCGCTACACCGCTCACGACGGGGGCTACCGAGACGGAGCCGATTACTACAACCGGGCGGGCGCGCGCCATGTGCTCGATGCCATCGTGGCTCCTACGCTCATCATTACGGCACAGGACGACCCATTTATTCCGTACTCGATGTTTACCGTACCGACGATTCAGCGGCACCCGCACATCCGTTTGCTCGCGCCTCGCTATGGAGGCCATTGTGGGTTTTTCCACCGGGACAGAATCGGAGAGGACCCCTACTGGGCGGAGAACCGAATCGTAGACTTTTTGCTCGGTCGGCTATGACGGACAGTGCGCCGAACTTGCTCCCTGAGCAAAGACGGCTACACAGCTTTACGAGGCTTGAGAGGTTTCATGGCCGCAACGAGAGGAGCGCACTTCCATACCCAGCTGAGGATGAGCCAGATACTGTCGGCCACGATAGCCAGGATGAAGACCCAGTTGTAAATCGCCTTGCCTAGTTTTCCCAGAAACGGATCGAGAGCAAAGAGCAGCACGCCGTAGGCAATAGTGATCGCCAATAGCGTCGCGAGAGGCACAACCAGGCCTTGAAAGGGTACCAGCCACTTCCATTCCAGCGGCGGATTTCTCGCCAACTCTCTGGCGCCCAGCCACCCGATTACGACAGAAGCACTGTAGCCCACGAGTTGGACCAGGTCTGACGCTCGGAGTTTTCCTACCGAGGTTTCGCGAAACAACGACACTTGTCCAAGAATCATGGAAAAGAGAAATGCCAGAACCAGGGCGACGCCATATTCCATCACCCATCGCCTGGCTCCCATAACTCCCCCTCTCACGAAGCATCGCCGTCGGCGCTCACCGCTCGCCGCATGTGCCAAAGCTTAGCACGAGAGGATTCTGACTGAGAAACAAACCGTCATTCGTGAACCCCGCAGCCTAGCAGGCTGCGGGACGACTCGGTTGAGGCCCAAGGGTATGGCTGGAATGTTCCGTACAGTGCTGACGCCTGAATCACTTCAGGATGCTCAAAAAGGCTGCTGAGAACGCCGGCGGCAGACTTTTCAGCATCCCGTTAAACGATCACGCTGTCGAGATGTGTCCGCACATCTTCCACATAGGTCTTGAATGGATCCGGCATGGGAAACGGGGCACGACCCCTCACCTGGAAAATCGACCAATTAATGACATAGGCAGGAAACAATCCATCAGAGGCTGGAAGCTCATCCGTCACTGAAGCGGGCCGCTCACTCAGGAGATGTTTGACCAGTTCACTGCGGCCGTACGCACGCGTGTTCTTAGGTCCGGTTTCCATCGCGAGATCAATGAGGCCGTCCGTCGTCACACGAGGAACACGCCCCTCTTCTAATAATCCATGATACAAGCCCTTCGCCGGATTCAGATTGTGATACTCCAAGTCCAAACTCTTCAGCACAGGATCGGTCCACTCGACATGTTCCGCGTCTCGAAAGCAGTCCAACAACCACAATTTGGATGCCCAATCGACACGCCCGACGAGCTTCTGATAATCGCCGCGCAGATCATGGAGCACCGATGCCCATTGGGCAAGAACCCAATCGGTTTCTTCATCCTGCCCCCCGTAATGCCGGACGGCACAGTCAAGAAATCGTTCTTGAATGTCCACAGCCGACATCATCTTGTGAGACTGCAACCGAACCAACCAGCGCCGCTCTTGATCCTGCGAAATCTCCTGGAGCGCCTCCACCGGTTCATCGATCTCCAATTCTTGAGGCGCATGTCCCTCCTCGATCAGCTGCAGCACCAGCCCGGTCGTACCGAGCTTCAATGCCGTCGCATATTCGGTCATATTGGAATCGCCCAGCAGCAGATGAATCCGCCGGTATTGATTGGGATCGGCTAAGGGTTCATCTCTGGTATTCACAATCGCGCGGTTGTGCTGCACCCATTCGAAGAAGTCGTTCACGATATAGTCGGCGCGTTGAGAAATTTGAAAGGGCAACTCCGATACAGGCTGCGCACTGAAAGCCGAACGTGGAACAAGCAATCGATCCACCTGAATCCAGGCATCCTGCGGGGCTGCGGAACCGACACGCCCGGAGCCGGTAAAAATCTGCCTGGTCACAAGAAACGTCACAAGCGGAACCATCCCGCGTCTCGAAAAAGGGAACCGTCGAGACACCAGGTAATTCTCATGCGAGCCGAAGGTCGCATCCGTCTCATGGTCGATGTTGTTCTTGATCAACGACACCTGGTTACAGAACCCAAGCGCTTCGATCGTTCGCTGCAATAAGAGATCCCCGGCGCGGTCCGAGGCCACCACATCCATGAGGGAATGACATTCCGGCGAGGCATACTCCAAATGCCCCATGTCCAAATAAATTCGTCCGGCGTTGGTGAGAAATCCCCCATTGCCCGGAGGCTCATCATGCCCTCGATGGTGCAAGTCCGGCACACCCCGCCGTTGGACCTGGAAGAGATGGTCCCGAATCCTATGCGCAAACCATGTCGGGGAATGGTCCGGTCGATCCTCGTGGATCAAGAGTCCGTATTCAGTCTCTAAACCGAAGATGCGATTCAACATACTTTTACGAGAGTGATGGGCTTAGCTCTTTGGGGAGCACGGCTTTCAGATCATCGATCCCAAGGGCTCGATACTTGGAGGGTCCTTGCACATGGCGATCAAGCAAGGCACATTCGATCGTCTTTTCGGCAATGCACCGCCGCAGATAGGCATAGAGCGTCTCAGCGTCCGCCGCATCCTGATCAGAGCCGGCCCTCGCCTCGTCATGGCTCTCTCCCTCGTCCGTTGCTTGCCGTTGCGCTCGGTCACCGAGCGCCCAAGCACGAATCGCCGCACCCACAGCGTCCTCAAGAGAGCCGATCGACTGTTCTCGGAGATATTCGGCCATCTTCTGCTCGACCGCCGACGTCGCGGCCAGCACCGCATACCGGCTCTTTTCCTCAAAAGTCCCATCATAGTTGATCGTCAGGAAACCGTCTTTTCCGACTTTCCGGCCTAGCTCTGCCAGCAAGATTTTAACGATGAAGGGGGCCTTGAACACCTCTTCGAACGCCTGCTTGATTGTCGGCGCCATTCCGTACTTCATCAGCCGCCCTCCCGTCACATCGGAAGCTGAACGATTGAACCCTTCGACGTGAGCCATCTCCAACAGATTGAAGCGCAGCCTCTCAAGATCAGCCGGGTGCCCCATGCCCCCCAGGGCGAGACGATCGTAAATCTCATAGAGCTTGGCCGTGCCCTTGCTCATCGTCATGAGCACAATGCCGTGCGCACAGGTGACTCCGACGACAGGGGCCCCCTCCCTAAACTGCTCGTCGAGATAGGTCCGACGATTGCCGACCGCTTCAACCCATTTATATGGTTCTTCATACATGACGACTGACCTTTGCCTCGAACAGCGGCTTCAGTTGCACGTCCGGCATGGTGCGCACACCGGAAACGGTGATGAATTTGATCACCGGATAGAGACCGGCCTCGCGGTTGACTCCCCCGGTCGCGCTGTCGAATTCCGCGGCGCTCGTCAACAGTCGCAACGCCTGAACGGCCGCCTGCTCTTCCGGCATCGCACTCAGCGGCTGTTCGCCCCATGTGTTCACGTAATGGAGGATCCCGCGAATGGTCGGTGAACCGGACCCGGATACCGCGTAATCCACTCCTTCGAACTCCGCACCGAGAATGTCGTAAAAATAGATCTTTGCCGTTTCCTGCTCGAAATCGTACCCGGCAAAAATCGGCACCACGGCGCCCGTGCCAGCCAGCGCCGCCGGAACGTTGTCTTTCAGCAGTTTCGAGAGAGCCCTGAGTTTTCCTTCGAAGCTCAGTTCCTGAAGCTGCGTCCGCCGATAATACTTGAACGAATGTTCAAGGATGCGCGCCATTTCATACGCAGTCGCCGGCACTCCGGCGATCGCCATGACGCTATGTCGATCGATCTCCAACACCTTGTCGGTTCGGTCGTACATCACCATATTGCCGGCTGTCGCGCGCCGATCCCCGGCGACCAACACACCATCCCGATACTTGAATGCAAGGATCGTCGTAGCCGTCGTCAGCTCCTGCCCTCCCGCAGCCTGGCTCGACAGGCCAAACACATGCCCGTGTTCCTTCAACAACTGATAGAAATCGCTCTGCATGTCCATGCTTCTCTCCGTGATTCGGGAAACACAGGAAACGGAGTTCGCCGCTTACAACGCTTCACGATTCATGTTTAACGATTAACGCCTACTCGCCGGTTCTCTGCCGATACCGCTCTGCCTGTTTGGGATCGACCTTGCGCATCCGCTTCATGAGGCTATCCTTCTCGGGCGATCCCGTATCCGGCCGTCGCGGCCCGCCGCCTTCCTCCGGTGGACTCGGCGACTTCGGCATGGGATCAACCGGCCCCTCACGTCGTTCGGGCATCATACCCTGTGTCATGCCTGCCTATCCTTTCTATGGTTCCACGCCGCCAGCGCATCAGCCGGTGAATGGGCACACCGGAAGACATCCATGCATCGTCGAACTTCCTGTGGATCAAAGAGATCCCCCATGTCCAGACTCTGTGCGCGCAACCTTCCGACGAACTGAATCCGTTCCCATTGCATCGAGTGAATCTGATCGGAGAACCGCTGTACGCAGAGTCCGCGCAGCCCGCCACGGGTATCGCTTGGGCCGTTCCGAATCGCCTCGTTAATCGTCTCGTCGGTCGTCATCCGCCAAGCGTTTCCCTCGGCTTCCAATCCCAAGTAGAGCCCTTGTTCGGGATTGATATTGTGATACTCCAAGTCCAAGCTGGCCAACCAGGGATCATCCCAGCCGATCCGCTCTTCTCGGAGAAACGTCTCGAGCAACCACTGTTTCGTGATCCAATCCAGCTTGCCGACCAATTGGAACCGGTCATGCGCCAACAGATGCAAGGTCTCGCTCCATTCCATCAAGAGCCAGTCCGACTCTTCGTCTGATCCGGCCAACTCGCGACAGGCCGCCTCACAGTACTGCTCTTGCAGCTCCACGGCGGAAAGCCTCCGTCCGTTCTTGAGGCGAACCACCGCTTTCAAGTCCGGATCGCGCGACAACTGTTTCACGGCGCCCACCGGCTGTTCCAGCTCAAGATCAGGCGCAGCCTCTCGCTCAATGAGATCCAGCACGAGTCGCGTCGTCCCGACTTTGAGCGCCGTCGCATACTCGCACATGTTGGCATCGCCGATGATGAGATGGAGCCGCCGATACTTCTCACGATCCGCATGGGGCTCATCTCTGGTGTTGAGAATCGGTCGGTTATGCATCGTATCGACGCCCAACTCGGCTTCCATAAAGTCGGCGCGTTGCGAGAGCTGATACCGGCCTGGAACATGTCCGGACTCCTGTGCCTCAGTCCCGACCTTCCCCGCGCCGGCGATGACCTGTCGGCTCACCAAGAACGGCATCAAGCCGGCAACGAGGGCCGCAAAGGGAACGGCCCGCGAGACGAGATAGTTGTCGTGACAGCCATAACTGTGGCCGTGGAAATCCGTGTTGTTTTTGTACAGCCGGAGATGCGGGCCGCCGAGCGCCCGATTACGTCGTTGGGCGGCGCGGAGCACGATACGCTCTCCCGCGCGATCCTGGGCCAGCAGGTCTCGAAGTGTTCGGCACTCAGGCGTCGAATATTCCGGATGCGTATGATCGTTGTAGAATCGCGCGCCGTTCGGCAACACGAGGTCGCTCTTCATGTCATGGAAAGAAAAGGGACGATGGGCATCGCGTTGGGCGAACTCATCTTCCTCTCGATCTTGCTGCAAGCCCGAGGCACGAAAGCCGCGAGCATCCTCATGTGGATCCTCACCCGCATAATCCCAACGCCGCTCGAAAGAAGCGGCCAGATGGGCGCGCACCAATTCCATCGACTCGACGACCGGATCCATCTCCGGCACGTCATCGCGCGTAATCCCGTATTCTGTTTCGATTCCAAAGAGACGCATGATTCGTTATTTCGTTAAACGTGAACGGCGAAACGTAAAACGATCATCGCATTATTCTGTCAACACTCCAGCTTCTCACTTTTCACTTCTCACCTTTTACTTTTCACATTTCACATTAAATAATCTGATTCACGAGGCGTTCTTCGGTCCGACGCCCCCGCCGAAACGACGAAACCCCAACAACCTGTTCCGGGTGATGATCCAGCAGCTTCAGCCACTCCTCCGCCGCATCGTCCGGCGGCAACATTTCACCCTCTCGAAATTCCTCCGAGACGGAATCCAAGAGGTCTTTGGCCTGCAAACCGGACGGCTGCCCCGACTGAATCGTGCGGTCGATCGCCTTCTCCTTGGCGCGTTGAACGATCGAAGCCAAGATGGCTCCGCTCACCAGATCGCCGCGGTACAACACCTTGTTTTGCCCGCTCCGGAGCCGGATCGACAGAAGCCGATTATCCTCCGTTCGACGGAAGATGGACTCGATGATGTCTTCAACGAGTGACGCCACCGCCCGCACGTGCGCGCCGCCTCGTTCCTCGATCAACGCCGGATCCAGCGGCAGATCCGACGTTAAGTAAACCCTCATAATCTCAGCCGCCGCGTCCTTGTTCGGCCGGCTGACTTTGATTTTCCGATCAATGCGGCCTGGGCGCAGCACCGCTGGATCGATCAAGTCAGGGCGGTTGGAAGCCAGGATGATGACGACGTCGCGCAGCGACTCGATCCCGTCCATTTCGCTGCAGAACATCGGCACGAGCGTGTTCGAGATATTGAAGGAACGCATGGCGCGTCGCGTTCCCAAGATCGACTCCGCTTCATCGATGAAGATAAACGGCAAGGCTCCATCCCTGCGTCTCGCCCGTGCTTGCTCGAAGAGATCGCGAACCATTCGCTCGGATTCTCCCAGCCACATGTTGAGGATTTCAGGCCCTTTCACATGCAGGAATGCTCCGCTCGTCACCGGCGGACGTCTCTCCTGATCGGGCGCTTGCTGTTGCTTGGATTCGCCGACCAGCTTGGCCAAACTACCGGCCGCCGCTTGCCCGATAAGGGTCTTCCCGCAGCCGGGCGGCCCGTAGAGAAGAAAACCCTTGGGTTGCGAAAACTTGAACCGCTCGAATGTCTCGGCATGAAGCAGTGGATACTCGATCGCCTTTCGAATGGCAGCGATCGCTTCGTTCTGTCCGCCGATCTGCTCCCACGTAATGTTCGGGGTCTCGTCAAGGACATGTCGGCTTGCTTTGCGATCACTCAGTTTTTCGATCGCCACACGGTGGCTAGGATCGATACGGATTTCATCACCGGTCTTGAGCTCCACGCCGACGAGGTCGGTCGACCTCTGTAGGATCAACGATTGCCGGCCCATCTCCTGCTCAAACCGCAATCGTCCGTCAGGCATGGCCTCGGTCAGTTTCAAGATAGGGCCATTCCGATCGTACCCGAGCGTCTTGATCACTGTGTAGGCTTCGTTGACCAGAATCTGGGTTCCGACCTTCAGATCCGCAATAGAGACGCGGGGGTCCACATTGGCATAGTACTCGGCCCCACCGACGAGGATGCGGGCGAGCCCCTCACCTGGAACATCCAGCAAGATGCCGATTCGATTGGCCGGCGCCGTCAGTTTGGCAACGACCTCGCCGACTTTCTTGAATTCCACTTCACGTTGATGATGGGCGGCTTGAGAGAGCGTCACCGCATGGCGGAGCTTATACAGCAGTTTCTGTCGAGCATCCCCTTCGGGAAACAAGGCCAGACATTGCTCGATCAACTCGAGCGGATCGGCTCCTGTCTTCAGTGACGGCTCCTCGCTCCGATTGTTGGATTCATCCTGTTCAGGAGCTCTGCGATCACCCATGGAAGATCCTCCATAAAGACGGCACGGATGATCCTATCATACGCATGCCTTGAATTACCGTGGCGCTAATTGACGGCCTGAAGGACCACCGAAACCTTTTCACGCCGATTCCCGCGCAGAATTTCCACGCTCACCTGCTCACCGACTTTGTGTGCTTCCATCACATCCATCAGGTCATCGATGGTGGCTACCGGCTTTCCAGCGGCTGCGACAATGACGTCGCCGAGCTGGACCTGCCCCATCATGGTTTCACGCGCCCCCTTGAGCCCCGCGCGATCGGCGGCGCCGCCGCGCGCCACCTTGCCGATGATGACCCCCTTGATCCCCCATCGCTTCGCCATCGCGTCCGGCACGAGCGAGACGCCCAATCCGGGACGGATGAGCTTGCCGTGCTTGATGAGCTCCGGAACGATGCGGTTCACCGTATCGACGGGAACAGCGAACCCAATCCCCGCGTAGGCCCCGCTCGGACTCACGATTTGCGTATTCACGCCGATCAATCGGCCGGCTCCATCCAGAAGCGGGCCGCCTGAATTGCCGGGATTGATCGCCGCATCGGTCTGGATCACCCCTTCAATCGTCCGATTCGACATGGATTTGATGGTCCGTCCCAACGCGCTCACGACTCCGGCCGTCAACGTATGATCGAGCCCGAACGGATTCCCGATGGCCAACACCTTTTGACCCACCCGCAAATCATGCGAGGAACCAATCGCCAGCGGCTCCACATGGCCGTCAGGCACCTGAATTTGCAACACGGCCAGATCGTGATCAGGATCGGCGCCGACCAGTCTCGCCTCGTATTCGCTCCGATCGGCCAATGTGACCTTGATTGAGCTGGCCCCATAGATCACATGAAAGTTGGTGACGATATGGCCCTGCTTGCTCCATATAAAACCGGATCCCGACCCCTGCGGGACTTCCATGACATCCAGAGACCAGATATCCTGTTGGATCGCCGTATTGGCAATAAACACCACGGACTTGGTCGCCCGCTCAAACACCGCGATCGTCGATCGTTCATCGGCGCTCAGCTCCGGTGGCGGGGGCGTCAGGGGGCGTGGTTTCCCTTCAGGACCGTCATAGACACCACCGAGCGGCTTGCCCCACTCGGCGGCACCGATCGGTGAGCACAGTGTTGCCATGACCAGGAGCAGCGTCACGGACCTGACCAGGCTATTCACCCAGAACCTGCACGACGAGTTCACGGTTTCTGGCACGGGTATCGAAATCCACGACCACGATTTGCTGCCAGGTTCCGAGCAGAAGCGCGCCGGCCGCGAACGGAATGGTGACGGACGGTCCTTGGAGCTGCCCTCGAAGGTGACTGTGGCCGTTGTCTTCCCCGGGATTGACCCTGTTGTGCTGCCACCGGGGGTCAGGAGGAACGAGACGATCCCAAAACATTTTCGTGT
This sequence comes from Candidatus Nitrospira nitrificans, assembly GCF_001458775.1. Taxonomy (NCBI): domain Bacteria; kingdom Pseudomonadati; phylum Nitrospirota; class Nitrospiria; order Nitrospirales; family Nitrospiraceae; genus Nitrospira; species Candidatus Nitrospira nitrificans. The sequence continues at coordinate 71,973 of NZ_CZPZ01000032.1, read as the reverse complement.
CCGCGCGAATCCCCGGTTCGTCCTCAATGATCATGACGGAGGCGGTGGTATGTTTGACGAATACCGTCACAATTCCAGCTGTGAGATTGGAACCGGCCAGGGCATCGGCAACGGGTTTTGTGATGTTGTCGACCCGCGTGTCTCCTTCCATGCGGATCGTCAGCGAAACGGTGTGAACAGCCATCATCGTCTCCGATCTGCAAGGCTGCGAAGGTACCGGCGGTCGCTCCGGGTCAGCGGCTCGCCTCGTGCTTCTTCCAGAATCGGATCGAACACCCCTTCTGCGGTCAACGCCCGTACCGCGCTCAAGACTTGACTGCTCAGAATGCCTTCTTGGCCGAGCTTGTCGAGATAAGCAAAGGCCTCCGGCAGGCTCTCTTTGTTCCGGGCATAATAATCGCGTCCCCGGCGCTGATTGCTGTAGGCCTCAAACTGTTCGCAGGCGACAAGGATCTCCGCCAACTGTCGAACCCACGCTTTGGCCTTCGCCAGCCGTTCCGGATAATAGTAATACAGCATCACTTGCCGCATCCAAGGCTTCCACTCGATGCCCAACCTCTTCAACTTCGGCTTCACCGCCCGCAATCGTCTGGCAAGTCGCCGAGCATAGCCCAGCCGCATTTCGATCTGCTCGACCGCCCATGGGTCCATGGCCACGCCGGAGGCGATCAGATCCCGGCGATACAACGACACGAAGGCTTCGGTCTCCCGGCCATACGCCGTCCTCGGGTGAATGGCGCGCCATTCACGAGGCCTCGTCGGAATACCCCGTTGCTTGGCCCACGACCAAATCGTTCCAAAGAGTTGCCGATCGAGGCCGGCGCGGCCCAAGTCATGCAGAAGGCAGGCAACGTGATAGAGCCGGACCCGATCGCCCGGATGGCCTAGGCGATCGGCAACGGTGACGCACATCTTCGCCGTTCGCACGGCATGTGGCCGATCATAGCCGCGGATTGTGCGTCCCGGTCGGCGGGGGTGCGGATAATCGTAGAGTTTCATGAGGGCCGTCGCGAGAGGACGGGAGACTTCCAGAGGTTGTCGCCGACGAGATCCGGATAGAGCCATAGTTCACAGCATACGCGAAACGACCGAGCAGCCTGAGCGAGAATATCGTCGGCCGAAACAGCGTGTCAAGGCGACTCGTAGCCCGCATGATTCATGAGCGCTTCTACCGCCATCGCCGATCCGCTGTTCCGACGAGACTCGGCCGGCGGGCTCGCCTCTCGGGCTTCGCGCCCATCTCATGACGCGGCTTGGCGATTTCGCGACGAACTGTCATGAACCATGCGGGCCAGGGAATCGGCTTGCTTCAATTTTATGGACGTTGCCTACGGACTTTGCCCACGGACTTTGCTATGCTCGCCTACGGACCCAAGGCGCGAGGACATTGCAATGATGAACTGGTTACGACCCTGTTGCCTTGCCGCGGCTTCAGCCATCGCCACCGAACCGGTGTGCGGCTTCGCCGGAGTTCTGGATCAGTTGACCGATCTGACCGGACGGGTACAAACCATCGTGACATTGAAGGGTCGCGACAACTTCGCCAGCGAATATCGTTACGACGTGAGTGTCAGGAACCTTTCACCGGACCCGCTCACCGGCGACTCCCTGGTCATCGTGCTGGACAAGATTACCAACTTGGCCGGCGAAGATCGCGAGGGGCTGACGGGAGAATCTTTTCTGAAACGATTCGACGTGCTCGACCAAGACGGCCAGACCGACGACGGGAGGCCATACTTCCGCATTCCGGCCGGGACGTCCCCCGACCTCGTCCCGCAAACCGATAGTCTGCCCGCCGTGGTCCGAATCAGGAATCGAGATTACGTGGCGGTCTTCACCCCTTCGTTCAAAGTTCTCGGACAGAAGCGGCCTCCTCCGGAGGCGAAGCGAGCTGAGTCCCCGATAACTTCCGCAGCTCCGGCTCTCGGACCGTCGACAGCCGGCAATCGTCCTGCGGTCGACAAGCTGATTCAGCTGCTGATCAAAAAAGGCGTGTTGACTGAAGAAGAGTGGCGCAAAGCCAATCAGCCATGACGGACACCCCCTGCATGGCCTGCCAAGGAATCTGGCCGAGACAGGACCATTTCATCGCAGACCTCGGATCGTCGAAGGTCTATCTCCACGATGACCAATTCTTTCCCGGCTGGGCCGTCGTCGTATTTCAACGTCATGCGACTGAATTATTCCAGCTTGCGCCCACCGAACGCTGCGAGCTGATCGAAGCGGTCAACCGAGTGGCGGACATCTCGGCCAAAGTCCACCGAGCGAAGAAGATGAATTACGAACTCCTTGGGAACCAACTTCCCCATATCCATTGGCATATCATTCCCCGTCTGGCGGATGATCCGGCTCCACTGGAACCGGTATGGCGGGTGCCGCATAACCCTCTTCTTCTGACGGGAGCAGCGCTTCATGAAGCCATCGACCGTCTGGCACGCCCGCTTCGCCTGGCCCGGTGAATCCCTTCGTCGTCGTCCCGAATCCCTACAGACGTCATAATTTGGTTATCGTGACTCTCTTCCGATGCGTCCCGGATCGATACTGTTACCCTCCACCTTGCCGCAACCGTTAGCGCCTTCGCGCATTGACCGAATCTGGCTGGAAATGAAATGTACGGGACGCCATTTCTTATCCGTCGAAACACTGCCACAACGACACTTCCAACAGGACCGACTGGTTCGGTTCGAAGGGCAGACCAAGCGAGTCGGGACTTAGCTGAAAGTGAGGAGGCTCACGTAGCCAAACTCAGTGCCTCCCGACGAAGAACTTGTGCGCAAGATACAACACGATCATCATTACAGTACTGGCGGATCCTGCTAAGAGGATTTCGAAAGGCAACAGATTGTGTGAGGTAGGATCGCGAAACCCATCGACCACGATTCGCAGAATGACAAACGCCATCATTGCCGCCGGACCGGCTGCCGCCATTCTCCAGGCTCCGTGCCAGCGCCATACCGCCCAACCTGGCAAGACGAACCCTAAGAGTCCGGTCGCGAACGCGACCAAGACGAATCCCGTAACGAGAGCTATATCAGAGGCACTGACGGGCTCCTTCATTCGCGCTCGATAGGTCTCGTCTTGCGCCGCCTTGGCACGGGCGCTCATCTCCGCTATCCAAGCCGGCTGAGGCTGCCTCTCACCCGCCTCACTGTCTCTCACGATATCGCCGCGCCACACGGCAACAACGGATGTATTTGAGGTGCTGCCGTCCCCTGCCATAATCCGGACTTCATCCACCGCGCCCCCTTTGGAATCAAAGAAAAACCACGCAAAGGTCTCGCCGGTTCCCGAATAACTAGGCGAAGTATTAGTGCCGGCATTGACCTGCTTTCCATTGATATATGGACGAGCCCAGATATGGATAGGCTTGTCAGTCTCATATGCCAGCCGAAGATAAAAATACTCGTTCCTTCCCAAGGTGACGTAATTGCCGGGCGGCCAAGTTTCGACGACGCGAACAACCGTCTCAGCTTGAGCGCCGTCGATCGCCAAGCATGACAGCGGAAGCACAAGCAGAAGCATGAGCCGTTGCAGATGCGCGAAGACTAAAACAACGGCAGGTTTCAGATATCGGCATCGCATAGATATTGCTCGTAGACTCGAATGACGAACAGACAAGCCGTTCACAGGGGAACTCTAGCAGTCACGGACTTGCCGGCAAAGAATATTGCAAAACCGACTGAGAAGTTTGGCTGATTGAGGCGCGGCACCGAAAACTCAGGCGGCGAGCGCGTGGGTTGGTTGCGGAATTAGAGAGACATGCAGGAAGAAGACGTGACGCGGAGCACCGCTTCCTGCCGGAACCGTGTTTTGTAGGTTGTGATAATTTCCTGAACAGCCTTGTTCCGTAGCGGGTTATCCGGATGAACAAGGCTCAAGACATACGAGGGCTCGCGAATCACTTCACCGGAAGCCGAGCGCCATTGGCCGGACGCCTGCCAACTGGAGAGCCCTTCGGGGAAGCGCGGAGTGACCGTTTCACTGAGGAATTGCGTCCACTCTTCCGGCGTCACGCGACCGGATGGCGTATCTGTCCCGAAATACAGTACCTCCTGCAACGCGGTCCGGCCATCGTCGCCGCACTGACTCGCAGTCATCGCCCCACAACCCACGAGAGACACAAGGAGAAATAGCGCCTTCACCGAGGTTCGACACCGGTTTGGAATGTTCATTACTGCTCTACACTCGCCGCTCTCTCAACCGTATGAATGATACAGTGTCATCTGTGGCAGATATAGATATGCTGACTCTGTCACGCATCAACCCACTCTTGCCACCTCATCTGCGGGCGTAACCCCTCGTTGAATTCGGCTGTCGGTGAAGATTGTTCGTAGCGCTTCGCGGCGGCGTTGCCAATGGTTCTGCGCGGCCGATTCCATCCTTCCATCGACTTGCTTGGACCATCCCCACACCAACAGGCCGACGCAGGCATAGAGAACGCCGATGACGAGAGAGGGATACGGGCACCATTGAGCCATCGCGTCGGCAACCTGGGGAAACGCATACCACCCCCCAACGGCCGGGATCGAGGCCGCGACGAAGGTGTAGTACGACAGCTTTCCGCTTTTGACGGTTCCGGCCATGCCCTCCAGCACCGATTCGTTTTTCAGCGAACCAGCGACTGAATGCGCCATGCGCGGCATCTGCCGTTCAATCGCCCCCAGAGTCTGTTCCGGCGGCCATGACCGCTCATCGTTCGTCCGGACCACCTCACAGCGATGCGGAAGGTTGATAGGCGCATACCTTCCGGTGCCGTTGGCGATGCGCTCGAATACGCTGACATGGATCTTCGGACAGGCGATATTGTGGGCGTGACTGAGTGTGGCAATGTCGCGCGGTTCCCAACGATAATACACCCCTAATCCAGCGCGGGCGTCATAGAGCTCGTCATGAACATCCTGATGCGTGCGCACGTACTCGCGATCCGCCCGAATAAAGCGCAGCCCGCACCGCTCCGCTTCAGCCATCATCCAGTCCAAGGCCACGAGAGACATGCCGTGCTTCACATAACCGCCGCCCACATTTGAATGCACGCCCGCGAACCACACCTGATCCACCTGAGTCGCCGGAATCCCCTTCTCGTTCCACAACTCCGGGTAAAAGGTTCGGCGGTCGTCGTCGATCGATAAGGCATGACAGGCTCGCTTGATGCGGCTGCTGGGCGTCAATTCTGAAAACCGCATGGGGTAGATCCAGTTGAAGAGAGCGCGCAGTTCCTCAAACGGCATCCCGACCGCTCCGACCGTATCCCACACCCCGACAAAATCTATGGTCACCGCCCCGTCGGGAACAGATTCATCGTGGATGATCGCGCCGCACGATTCGCGCCGCGCGCGGTCTTGCTTGGCGATGTCGGACAACGGTTGATTGTTACGCCGTTCCGTCTCGGTCACCCGCTGGAACGCCTCTCGACGAAAGGCGGTCCAACATTCATCCACACTATTCGTGAGCACCTCATGGTCCACCTTCTTGAGGTCCAAAATGCCGCAATACTGGATAAGCCCGGAGAGGGCCCTGACCGTATAGGCGCCCCGGCTGAATCCGAAGAGGAAAATGTGATCGCCAGGCTCATAGACATGGATCAACTCCGTGTAGAGATCCTTGACGTTTTTGCGAAAGCCGTAACCGAACGCCCCTCCGATCAGCTTGAGGGGCGCCAGGCTCGAAGTTCCCACGCCATCGTCATAAAACGCGACCTGGGGCGTTAAGGTCTGATCGTACTTATGACCTTGAATGTCGACGGCCTCGTACAATTTGAAGACGTTGGTTCCTCGTGCCTTGATGGCGATATTGCCGGTTCCATCCGAACACAAGACGATGTTTTTCCCTGGCATGCCACCTCCTCTTCCTCTTGGCTGGATGGATTCACGCCATCCAAGAAACGGTAGCCACGTTCGGAACTAGACGGACATCCTGATCGGATGATCAGCAAACTTCATGCCGATCACGATAGTGAAAGAGCTTCTGCTCTGGTCCTCTCAAGTCTCCGCGAGCCATCGAACTCCGACCTTCCTGATTCAGCCTGCCGAGCCATCGCTCGGTTGCGCTGGGCAGACTACGGCACAGGCCCGGACGGTCACGACCAACCTTCAAGACGCCACCCACGCGACACAAACAATGGCACGAAGCTCGGTGGAATGAACAGCCTGTCCTCTGCATGAGGAATACGAAAATAATGCTGCGGCTGTAGCATGACATTGTCATTCCGACTCAAATCGATGACCGCGCGATCGGGGGCTTCCCGTCGCCCGAGATAGCGCACCTCGAATGCCTCGAAGCGAAGAGGGTTGGATGGATTGAAGATGCCGATTCCGCTCGCACGAGCTTGTCGAGCCAACACTCGCGCGCGGCGCAACCCTGGAGTGGACTCGGCGACCCGGTTCGCGGTGCCAGGCACGAGGACCGCATCGAGAATCGACGGGGATTCGCGGAACGGATCGATATTCGGCCATACGAAGAACGGCATGGCTGCCCCCTGTTCGAGCATCCGTTCGTTGTAGGTCGGGGGACGTGGCCCGGGACTGTTGCGGTTCGGCTGATTCCGATTGATAAATGCCAAGAAACGCCCAAAGGAATCGAAGACCTCGAAGGAGAAGGACAGAAAGTATCCGAATGTACCGGGGGTCTGCCCCAGTGCGGCCATATCGGCTTGAATCAGCCCGATCAGCGCTCGTTCGGCATTGTCACCATGGACGCGATGGTTGATACCGGCACCGGCTCCAACACGCGCGCGAAGATGGGCCGCAAGATCGGTATCGATATTAAACGGTCCGAACCGCGGGAGGAATGGATCGGTCAGATAGTCCTCCCATTCCGACGAGTCGAGGCGGCGCTGCGCGGAGGCGCCGGCGAGCGAGAAATTCTTTTCTGGCGTATCCACGCCGAGAAAGCGAACCGAACCACTCCCCTCGATATGAATCCCGGCTGTATCTCCGTCCGGGATCGAACCTTCAAGTGATTGCGGTTGGCCGTTTGCTCCACGACGGATTGATCCGATCGCCCGCACATTGCCATTCATGGTGAAAAATGCATCGGACATGACCACATCCCGCCTGTCAGTTGAGGATCAGCCACAGCTGGTACCTCCTGACTCAGGCAATGCCTGTACCGCGATTGCTAAAACATGTCTTTACCTTATTTTCCAGCTATCTGCACGGTAGCTGGACCATGGACACGAGAGGATGGCGAGGGCGCACTGTATCGGAACAGTCAACGGCAGTATCGAAAAAGATACGGGTTTATTATCGACATCGACTCGCGTCGCAGAACAATTCTCAAGCCTGTCTGCCCGATCGTGCCCCTTGCAGTCAAAGAGCCCTCTTGGCAGCGAGAAGTTGCTCGGCTTGCACGATCGCATCCCGCAAGGCCTTCAGCCTTGCATCGGGCTTCCTCGCTTTCGGAAGGCTGTTCACAAAGCGAGACGCTGCCTTGGTTAAGGCTTGCAACATCTCCCCGATATCGTCCACTTCGCGCAATTCCCCGGATGCCGCAGCGCGAGCCATCGCCAGCCGTCTTCGAGGGCCAACATATGGTTGGGGAGCGATGGGATTATCTTTTTCGAGTTCTGGGCGTCTGAATATCATGATGTCTCCTCCCAAATACGATCACAATCACGAGAACGCGCACGTTGTCTCGTACGGTGAGCCTGCGAGCCATGCGAGAGCGAAGGTGGAGAACAGGTTCAGCATCCTACTCGAATTTACAGTCATCCTCCTTGATCTCTGGTCCAGGAACGGGATGTCGGCGAACCTGCCGCACGTGGTTGCGGCAGTCCATCTCGGCTCCTTCCTTCGATGCCTTGCCTTCGTGGACCAACCGTCGCCATTGAATGATCCGCTCGGCGAACGGGTCGTATCGGCAAACATCCCTGCCCGAGGGTTGCCCGGCCAGTTGCTTACACTTGGTTACCCAGAGATCCGCGGTCAATGCGCCGCTCTCCACGGATCTGGTGAGTTCATAGAGCCGATCGGAAAACGATCCGAATTCACAGGCAGCAGGATCTACCGGCGGTGGCGCTGCATGATTCCGGTCGACGGCATTCAGCATCTGACGACAATTGGTTTCCCCGGCCTCTTTCGAGATCAGTCCCGTTTCGATCTGCCGTTTGGTTTCCGTCCGCCGCTCATCGAACTCAGATTTGGAGAGGAGGGCCGGCGCTCCGACCATCATGGCCGTCGTCGTGGGACATCCGGCTAAAACCAAGGGTAAGAGGCCAAGGAGCAGTCGTCGCATCGGCAACCTTACGTTCGACACAAACCGGCTCATAGCTGGATCCCGTGCGCGATCATGCGAACCGCGCCTATCGACCATACGAGCTCACCGTCTCCCCGTCTTCAGCTTGGCGTAATGCGCACAGCCTTTGGGCTCTCGGAGATCGCATGCTTTCCCGTAATACTTGAGGGCTTCGGCATCATCCTGTTTGACGCCTCGCCCGACTTGATAGACCATGCCGAGATGGATACAGCCCTTCGCTTCTCCGGCGTCACAGGCCTTCCGATAGAGGGTGGCCGCTCGCATGTCGTCCTGCTTGATCCCGGTCCCCTGGGCATACATCACGCCGAGATTGGAGCAGCCTCTCAGGCTTCCCCCGTCGCAGGCCTTCCGATAGAGATCGGCGGCTTGAAAACTATCCGTTTGGACCCCGCTCCCCTCGGCATGCATCACGCCAAGGTTGTAGCAGCTCCTCGCATTCCCTCCGTCGCAGGCCTTCCGGTAGAAGCCGGCGGCTTGCACGTCGTCCTGTGGGATCCCGACTCCCTCGGCATACATCACGCCAAGGTTGTAACAGCCCTTCATGCTCCCCCCGTCACAGGCTTTCCGAGAGAAGGCCGCGGCTTGCACCTCATCCTGAGAGACCCCGATTCCCTCGGCATACATCACGCCAAGATTGTAGCAGCCCTTCGCATTCCCTCCGTCACAGGCTTGCCTATAGAAGTCGGCGGCCTGAACGTCGTCCTGCTGGCCCCCGGTTCCGTCGGCATACATCACCCCGAGGTTGTAGCAGCCCTTCATGTTTCCACCATCACACGCGATCCTCGAAAGGGCGAGGGCTTGAGCCTCATCCTGTGGGACCCCGATTCCTTCGGCATACATCACGCCGAGGTTGGCGCAGCCACTCAAATCCCCGCCATCACAGGCTTTCTTGAAAAGCGCTGCAGCGCGAGCATCGTCTTGCTTCACCCCCTCGCCTTTCATAGACAACAATCCGAGGGAGTTGCATGCTGTCACAGTGCCTTTCTCACATATGGTCTTCAGGTGCTGCGGCTGATCGGCTGCCTCCGAAGGTCTCATCCCCGCTGAGACTAGCGCCGCGACAGCAATGATTACGTGAAGGAGGGGGCGAACCGTCATGGGGTAACCTCCGAAAATGCGAGAAAACTTGAGCGGGGCGCAGTCTAGCGAGACAGGCGATGAGATTCAAGACGGGGAGATCGAGCCTCTCTGCACATGAGGGGTTTGCGGGACAGTTTCACCGTTATGGACACGTTCACGAACAAGTGCTCACATTTCATGAGAAACCCGATGATGTCCTCATTACTATTCGTATTGAAGATCATCAAGATTACGAACAATTCTCGATTCCTCACTGTCAGCGGCACGGCATTTTGCTGTTCATCTTGTCCCCCGCGCGCAGCAGTTCATCGAGACGTCCGTGAACTGAACGAACCGCCCCCAACACGGAAGAGTTCGAGGCCTCGCGGCTTGGCGACTTCGATCTTCCGTCGCGTCAAACTGCTCAACCGGTATCAGGACGCTGCACCCGTTGCAAAGCGAATTACGAAGGCGATAGGATCTCCTTCCATTTTTTCTCTATCTTTCATGAAGCGGGGAAAATGCCGACCTCGGTGCGGTTGATTGAGGCGTTTCCGCCCATGCCTCGCGAGCGGGCTTCGTGGATATATGAGTGTCGCGCCATCCATTGGTGGAGCGCGAATTCGTTCTGAATCCTGCACCTTCTCTATTGGTGAGTGAGACATGATCATCAAGTTATCCGCCGTTGCCTGTATATCCATCGTCATGTGCTGCGGAACCGTCCCCATTGCAATAGCCGCCGAAGATTCAGACGGACAGCCGCAGGACGAATTGAGCGTGACGAAGACCCATCTTCAGCAGGCCAAGCAAAAAATCGATGAGCTCGAACGACAGCTCAAGCAACGGATCGGTGAACTCGTGCTCCAGCTTCATGCCAAGGAGAATGAGATCGCAACCCAGATCACCAACGCCCATGCGAATTCCAAGCAGCTTCGGGAAGACCTTGCGTCACGAACCGAGGAACTCAACCAAGCCAAGCGTCGTGTCGCTGAACTCGAACAACAGATAGCCACGTCGGGGAAGGGACAGGAGCTGGCGCAGGCGAAACGGCGCGTCGCCGAAGCCGAACAACTGGCAGCGAGGAAGGAACAGGAACTAGCCCAGGCCAAACGCCGTGTCACCGACGTCGAACAACAGCTGGCGGCTGTGGCCAAAGAGCAGGAACTGGCCCAGCCAAAGCGCCGCGCGGTCGAAGCCGATCAGCTGGCGGCGGGGAAAGAGCAAGAACTGACGCAGGCGAAACGGCGCGCTGCCGAAGCCGAACAACAATTGGCGTGGAAGGAGCAAGAGCTAGCCCAGGCCAAGCGTCGTGTCACTGAAATTGAGCAACAACTGTCGGGGAAAGAGCAAGAACTGGCCCAGGCGAGGCGTCGCGCCGGTGAAGTCGAACAGCAGTTGGCGGGGAAAGAACAGGAATTGGCTCAGGCCAAGCGCCGTACAGCCGAAGCCGACCAGCAGACAGCGGGAAAAGAGCAGGAGCTGGCCCAGGCCAAGCGCCGCGCCGGCGACGCGGAACAGCAGACGGCGAAGAAAGAGCAAGAACTGGCGCAGGTCAAGGAGGAGATCAAGCACGTCACGCAAAAACTGGCCGATCTCAATCCCCAACTCCTGGCAAAGGATGCGGAACTCACGCGCGCAAAGCAATTGCTGGTGGAGTTTGAGCTCAATTCATCCAAACCAGCCGCGCCGACCGCCGCGCAAGAAGAGAGCCCTCCCACCCTGTCTCTGCTGCCTATCGATCACACCCTATCCTTGAGCACTCCGACCGGACCCGACCCTGAAGGCACGGATGACGGCGAAGCCTTCTCATCAAACGGCGATCTCGGAAAAATCAGCGAAAGCCTGGCGAATCTCTTACAGCCTGAACTCAAGAAAGGCAGCGCGACCTTGAGGCAGCGAGGAAATAGATTGACCCTTGCGTTGACAACCGGTGAGTTATTCTCCACAGGCGATGCAACCGTCACCCTTGGTGGGACCTCGTTACTCGAGCGGCTCGGGGTGGCCTTGCACGGATTCCGTTACCAGAGCATCGAGATTGCCGGGCATACCGACAACACGCCGCTTCGGAACGATCCTCGGAAGGGCTTTCGGGATAATCTCGACCTCTCACGCGCACGAGCAGAACATGCCGTTCAGGTCCTGATCAACGGAGGGATCGAGGCCGACCGCGTCAAAGCCATTGGATACGCCGATAGCAAGCCGATCGCGACGAATGAGACTGAAAAAGGCCGGAATAAGAACCGCCGCATGGAAATCGTGATTACCCAGGGGACAGAATCGGGTGGCGCCGTCGGCGATGGGAAAACACAGGGCGGTCGGAGCGCCAAGGATGCCCTCCTCAAACGGTAGCCCCTCGTGGATACCGAGACACTCCGACCCCTTTACCCCGCACTGACGACCCTTCGACGGCTCGTCGCCGCGTTCATTATGATGTCTTGCTCATAGCCGACCGCGCAGCCGCTCATAGCCTTTCTTCAATTCGTCGATTGCCAGGCTGAGCGCGGCGCCGACGGATTCCGCCGTCTTCCCGGCTTCCTCCTTTGCAGCCTCCAGCTTGGGCTTTATTTCTTCCCACTGGGTCTCCAGGCGAGCCCACTCGTCCTTTGCCTCCGCCTTTGCCAAGTGAAGCTGAACTTGAAGCTCATCGCGCTGTTGGTTGAACTGCTCCAGTGCGTTCGTGATCTGCTCTTTGACGTCTGCCATGAAATAAGCTCCTTTGTTGAAAGTAAACGTGCCCCCTGTGTCTTCAGTTACCCTCGTTGTCGGAAAAGATGTTTTGCCGGGTCTCACCTCGAACGGCGATATGGCAGAGCGCTCCAAGAGATTCCATGCATAGCGGTTGGGCGATGACCCTAGTTTATCTCGTCGAGATACACAGAACTAGTCCCAGCCTCATCCTTCACTCAGGTACCCGATGCATTTCCAGTGACGGGGCATCGCACGTAAAGCTTCACCGCGGCCCAAGGGGAGCATATATGGACCCATCCTCTTTGCAAGGGCTTTGTCACGTCACGGCCCAGAGAGGCCCGACTGCTAGCATATATTCGGCCTTATGATGAGGAGGCTATGCCTCCTTGGCCCTGATGGAATGTGCGCTCTTTTGCCTTAACAGGATAACGGCCGCGAAGGCCTGCTCCCCTTACAGGTTTCAAAAGAGCTGGTCGTCCCCGTTACGCCATCACGCTGTCTCTGCCCTTGCAGTCTGGGGCGGGTCACCTCCGAATGTGTGTTGTGATCTCCGTGGCGTTACGCAACCTGACGGTACATTTCGCCCTTCGCCATCAAGGCCCACAGGATGCGCGCATTCGTATTCGCCACTGCGACACACGTCCGATTCGTACCGCGCCGCCGCTGAATCTCCATGATCCAGCGGCTCCGACTGTCCTGCTTGGCAGAAGCGCGTGCGACAACTGCGCGTGCCCCATGAATCAGCAACGTGCGGAGATATCGGTCGCCCCGCTTGCTGATTCCCAATAACCGTTGGGTGTTGCCACTTGACCGTTGCCGAGGTACAAGCCCAAGCCACGCGGCCAGTTGCCGGCCATTTTTAAATGCACGAGGATCCGATACCGACGCGATCACCGCGGTGGCGATTAATGGCCCGACCCCTTCAACTTGAGCGAGCCGCTGACAGACTTCGTTCTCAGCAAAGAGGTGTTTGATTCGGGCCTCGACCTGACTGATCCGCTCATTCAGGCCCGGCAAGTTCGCGAGCAAGATCGGCAAAGAGCTCACGGCCTAACGGCGTTAATTCATTTGTGGGATCGTCGAGGGCAATCGGCAACCGACGACGCAGTTGCGCAGCCTGTTGTGGAACCGTGATGCCATATTCAGCGAGGAGACCGCGAGTCTGGTTGATCAGGGCCGTGCGTGACTGAACCAGCCGCTGGCGGATGCGATGTAGCCCCTGCAGGTCCTGCTGGGCCACGGTCTTGGGCGCTACAAACCGCCTCGTCGGCCGAGAGACGGCCTCGCAAATTGCCTCCGCATCGTTACAATCATTTTTATTGGATTTGACATAGGGCTTTACGAACTGAGGACTCATGAGACGGACATCATGCCCATACGCTCGGAACTGTCGGCTCCAAGTTGGCACCTCCACAGACCTCCATGCCAACTCGGCACGGGGGCAGATTGGCCATGAAGGTGGGCAACGCCGACCGCGTGAACCGCTTTTTCACAACGACTGCACCATGCGTATCGATTCCGTGCACCTGGAATACCTGCTTCGCCAAGTCGATTCCCATCGTCGTTATCTGCATGGATCACCTCCTGTTCAGGTTACGTGCAGCCCCGAACGTCAGCTTGCGCTCATCTGAGCCAAGAGAAAAGAGGGATGGGTCCATTCCATTAGGTTACGTGTTGCTGGGTTGCCATGTGGACGGTCCGAAGTAGACCTGCGATCGGCACTGGCTCACCACCTTGCGAATCACCTGGAAGTGCGGATAGCACGACAGGCGATCAATCTCACTTGGAGCGAAGTAGCGCGAATCGGATGTCTCCTCATGATCCCGACGAGGGGTCCCTCTGAGAGGACGCGCGCCAAAGACCGTCGTGACACAGGCGAGCTGATCGCCATTCGAATACACACCGGCAAAATGTTCTCCTGCAAATACGCCGATGATGTGGGTGAGATCGACAAACACTCCGGCTTCTTCCCATGTCTCACGCACTGCCGCATCAGCCGGCAACTCATACGGATCGAGGATTCCACTCGGTGCTCCCCACAACCCAGAGTCCTTGTCTTGCACGAGCAACAGCCGCCCTTGGTCGTCGTAAGCCAGCACCGAAACCGTAGGAACCTGCAGCAAATCCGTACCGATCTTGGAACGGAGGGCTTTGATAAAGTTGGGAATGGCCGATCCTCCCGTTGGATGACTTCCGGTCTTCTCATGGCGTCTTATTCCTCAGCCTGCTGGCCTCCTACTTGATCGCCTTCGGAAAGGTTTTCAACTCAGTGGGCGCTCACGTGACGAGCGCCCTTTGTCGATGCCGAATTGTCCGTCAGAAATTCGAACCGCACATTGACAGAAGCGCTGACAAAGGTGCACCATGTCTCTCCTATTGATTGATGGAAAACGCGCATCACACAACTTGATTGCCCTACTCCTTGCGCCTAGGGTTTCATCAAGGTGTGTTGTGGGAAATACGATAAAAGAAGACATCGTGTTAAATCTTAGAGACGAAGGAGGCCCGAATCATGGCACTGCTGATTACCGATGAATGTATCAACTGTGGCGCCTGCTTGCCGGAATGTCCGAATGAGGCCATCTTCGAAACTCGCAGCGGCGCGGAGGAGAAGGGACTCCATGTGGGCGACGGCCAGGGCGTGGGGGATAATATTTACGTGATCGCCCACGATCGCTGTACCGAGTGTGTCGGCCATTTTGACGAACCCCAATGTGCGGCCGTCTGTCCGGTCGATAATTGCTGCATTTCTGATCCGGCGTATCCGGAGGGGGCCGATGTTTTGCTGGAAAGAGCAAAAACCCTCAATCCTGACAAGTCTATCGATCCGGCAAAAGTATGGAGCGGCGTGCGAAACTGATCGTCTTCACGTCGAGGGTCCGTGCCATTCTCAGTTGCTGAGAACGCACCTGTGCGGTCACGTGTGCCTTGACCTAACCGAAACGATGAGTCATGGCCGATAAAGGTCCAAGATTCCTCACCAATGCAACGGTCATCAAGGTGCTGGCGAAAGTCTTTGCGTTCCAAGCCATTGAAATCGATCTCTTGCGTTCCCATGCTGGAATATCCGATGCTGAGTGGAAAGTCCTCAAGACAAAAGCCTTTAAAAAAACCTACGCGAAGCAACGGGCGTTTTATGAAGATCGCCTGACAGGCGCGTTCGCGCTGGAGCACATTTCTCAGTCTGAACGCGAGACCAGATTGCTTGAACTCTGGCTCAAACAGAGCGAGGAATCGCCTAAAGAAGAACCATAAACCAAACATCTGGTGGAATACACCCCGATCACGGAGTTCCCGTCCAAGAAACCCAAGAGCACGTCAGCGAGCACTCGTGCTAGGACAGACCTAAATTACAGGAGAACAGCCATGAGCAAGAGTCGCTTTCCATGGGTGCAGGCCGGACGGGTGCTTCTGAGTGGGACTATCTTCTGCACCATACTGGTCGCAACGGGGGAATCTGCGCTGGCTCATGGGGACGGCATACCCGAGACGAGTTCATCACAATCGAGCCCGTCCAACCAATCAAATCTAGCCAGCCCCGAGGCAGCCCGGCTCCAAGCAGCCTGCTGGGCACTGACCATTCCCTACGGTGCCGCGAAAATGGCCTATGCGATCGGCGGAGGGATTGTGGGCGGCTTCGCTTGGGTGGTTACGGGCGGGAACATGGAAGCTGCAAAGTCTATCTGGGTTCCTTCGATGACAGGCGACTACATCGTCCAACCGCAGCATCTCACCAGAGAGAAACACCTCTACTTCGTGGGCGTGTCGTCAGAGGGCCCCCGGTCATAACACCCGCCCTACGGCCTTCAGCGTCCTGCAACCGAAGTGTGGGCAAGGGTCTGGACCGGAGCGTGTCAGGAGGTTGAACATCTCGCGTCGTCCTTCCCTGCATCTCGGGTTCGTGCCGGCCGGACTACTGACACAGCACTCTCCTGAAGCTCCCACCCGATCTTATGCATGTATGCGGCAGACTTGGCTTTAGCACGAAGACCCATGAGGTAGTCAAGCGAGAGCTTGTCCACCTTGTTGCATGCGATCTCTGAGATACGAGGCTGAACAACAGCAAGACGTTTCGCCGCTTGCGCCTGGCCTACCCCTTCCCGGTCCACCCACTTGCGAAACAGTTCAGCGAACTGGCACCGCAGCAATGTGACAGCCGCCTCGTGCGCTGGAATGTCAGATCAAGAAATACATTTCCGCGATACGATTGTGCCTGGCATCAGCCATTCGGCTCTGCCCTGAAGAAATTGGTCTCTAGATCTTCTTCCCCATCAATGGAGCCGTCTTTTCTTCTCCGCCCCCTTGACAGAAACGAAACCTCGCTCCTGCTGCTGAGAGCCGTCATCCCCAGAAAGCTGGCAAACCTGTGGATAACCATTGGATTACCGCAAGCGTCCACCTCTTAGCGTAGGCTGCTAGAATCCTGTCAAGGAATATTCCTAGGAATATGCAAGAAAGTAACTAACTTAGCCTAGTACTACTATTACTTGTGGCACAACCAGAATGAGGCGGATGCCTAGAAAATAGGCACTTCGCTGAATACACATGCCATTTGCACCGTCTTTTGCGGAATGATGAGACTTGTTCACATGGTTATCCACAGAAGATGTGGAATGGGAATTTTCATACCACACTCTCTATCCTGGACTATGGCTAAGCCCTCAATTACTGATCGCTATTGACGGTAGACATGTGCGATCCTGTGGGATGAGATGCTCAACAGATTTGCGCCAACGGGTTGTGGAGTTTGTTCGCGGTGGAGGCAGCAAGGCCGAAGCGGCTCGGCGGTTCAAGGTCGGTGAGGCGAGCGTGTACCGCTGGCTCAAGCCTGGCGGCCTGACGTACCAGCGTCCCGGCCCTCGCCGGGCCCGCAAGCTGGATTGGGAGCAGTTACGTCGGCATGTGGAGGCACAGCCCGATCAGACTCAAGCGGAACGGGCGCGGCAGTTCCAGGTCTCGCGGCACTGTATCTGGAACGCGCTGCGAAAATTGGGGGTGACCCGTAAAAAAAAGACTGGGCTATTCCGAACGCGACCCGCTCCGACGAAAACAGTTCCTCCGCCTTCGCGAGCGGTTCGTGCGCCGTGGCAAACACCCCGTGTACATCGATGAATGCGGGTTTGTGTCTTCGACGGCGCGGCGGCATGGATATGCGCCCAAAGGCCAGCGTGTGGACGGCCTGGTTTCCGGGCATCGACGGCCCCGCACGTCGCTCATCGCCGCTCGCATGGATGGGCGACTCGCCGAACCCTGTCTATTCGAAGGCACCTGCGATACAACCGTCTTCAACGCCTGGCTGAAGACGCGGCTGTGCCCGCGTCTGAACGTCCACCATCTCGTGATCATGGACAACGCCGCATTTCATACCGCACCCGAAACAGCGCAGCTCATCGCAGCGACTGGCGCGACCCTGCTGTTTCTCGCGCCCTATTCTCCCGACCTCAATCCCATCGAGCATGACTTCGCCGCTCTCAAGAAGCGCCGCGAGTATCAGGACCAGACCACCCTCGACGACATCGTGAGAGGCTATCAATGATTGTGGGCTTAGCTATAGCTTCCGTCAACCTCTAAGATTCTTAGGCTTCTTAACGATTGGATCGTATTGTCTCGAAATTAGGGACATGCTCATCCAAGACAATACTCAAAAATTCCGTGCCACATGGTCGTTACCCAGGCGCAGCATGACCGGACTGAGATAGGTTCACCGAGGCGCGGGGAGAATAGGTTCTACTGGTGGCGAGCAGGCCTCGTGGATTTCCACGTCCACGGTGGGATGGGATTGGGCTCGGACCACAGGCCTGTCCCTGCGGCTCTGGCTAGTTCTTCCATATCTTTCAGAGCTTGATTGCCGGACCCGCCAGGTTGCGCCCAGGCCAACCCTTCCTTAATCAGCTCATGCGCGATCTGTCTCCCGTCCGACAGCAGAATATCGGCGGTCATCCGACCCTGCCGATCCCGTTTCATATTCCGTACGACGACCTCACGGTTGGCGATATAAGCAGCTGTGGCATGCTTCGCCTGTTTCCCATAGGGCTGTTTCAGCTCGGGACAATCCACCTCGCGAAGATACACCATGTCCTTTCTACCTTGGTGGTGGATGGTGAGGCGATCTCCTTCGTGGACGATCAAGACTCGTGCGACGAACTCGGTCTGGGCAAGCGCAGGAGAGATGAGGATAAACGCCAGCGCCAGGCCTATTGCGATACGACGGTTCATCATGATTGCGTATGCTACCGTCAGTAATCCATTCAGCCAATCATTTCTTGGTTTTACTACTGAGACGCTTTCCCTTCGGAGTACAGCTACACAACGGCCTTGCGAGGAATGCGCAAAACCCTCACACCCTCCTAGAGGAAGAGGGTCCTGACATTCCCGAGCGCTCATGGTAGCTATTCCCGTATGCACCTGTTAGGATGTCGATGTTTCAGTGCGGAGGGCCTCGCATGAAACACGAATTTCAACGGCCTGTCACCGATGTTGTTCCTGCCGAGAATCTGATCGGAAGCCTGACCTGAGCCGTTCACCAACTACGTCTTCGGCCCTCTCCTTCCCCTCTGAAGTCCTTCTCGTGTCTCGGGCAATATCATTTTGGAAGGAGGAACCCCCATGGGTTCAAAATTGTATGTCGGCGGATTGCCTTATTCGGCAACCGAATCTCAACTCACCAGCCTGTTCGCGGAGCACGGCACGGTCGAATCGGCCCGCGTGATTGCGGACAAATTCACGGGCCAGTCGCGAGGATTCGGCTTTGTTGAAATGGCGACCGCCGAGGAAGCCAAGGCGGCCATCACTGCCCTGAACGGGTCACAGATGGACGGGCGGTCGTTGACCGTCAATGAAGCGAAGCCGATGGAGCCGCGTTCCGGCGGGGGTGGGGGCGGCGGTGGCTCACGATTCGGCGGGGGTGGGGGCAACCGCAACCGCTATTAATCACGCTACGCATTCTGACTGAAGACGAAAGGGGCGCTTCACTCGAAGCGCCCCTTCGATCTGACTTCATCTGACTTTACACGCGTCCATCTTCATGTAGTGAATGGCTCGCTCATCCCCATGTACGGTGGACTTCGCTCACCTGTTCGCCCCCCTCGGTCTTGGCAATCACCCAGTTCACGTCGTCAGGGATGGATACAACTTTGAGCTTCGCAGCATGCCCATCGGCTGCTTCCCGAAGTTCTTCCACCACACGAACCAGGTTCTCATCATCCCGCGGGATGAGCTTCCCATATTGATTCAGGCTCGGTTCCCGCGGCCCTGCTGCCTGCGGCCAATAGGCGCCACGATCCGTCTCCGCCAGCGCCTGTAATTGGCCTAGCTCACGCAGCCGAATCAGCGCCTTATGGCTGATACAGAATTCGTCATAGCTCCTGTTAATCACGATTCGCTTCATGTTCACTCCCTTGGTTGCGGCATCCGTTGTCGAAACGCCGGATGACAGCCGGCCTACCGCGTCGGAACTTCTTCCTTATACCCAAGATAGTTCCCTGACCAATGCGCGTAGCGGCGATCGGCCCATAGCTCGACCTCGGCTTTTTGGAGCTCCCCATACCGCTGTTGAAGCACTGTGCCGAACCTGTCCAGATCTCCCTTAATCTCAACGAGGTCCCCCTCCGTGATATTCACCCACTTGGCCTTGAGCGGCGTTTTGAGTTGCTCCCAGAATTGCCCGAATTGCTCCTTATTCATATGGACTCCTTGGTGAGAAGGTGAGGTCTCCACTCCTCTCGACGGCAAGACGCCTCCGGCCTGCTCGGTAGAGAGACAACCGTGGAAACTCTGGCGTAGAAGCGGCGACGACCGGGGAATCAGACGCGCATGAACGGTATGGGAAGGAATCGCGCGAGGGATAGGATAGTCAGCGATGGCTCAGTACGTCATTCCTCAGCCTACAAGGCAACCGTAGACTCTGTCAACGGAGACCAAGTAGAGAGGCACAGGCTCTTGACCAGGCTCTCGTCAGGGCGTAGGGTGAGTATCGTACTCCCAACCGCCTTCGTCTCGGAGGATGGCTATGGTCATCCGTCGAACTGAAATCAAACTGAGGGGAGATCGTACGCGCGGCCTCTGCTCCAGTTCGTCCCTTCCCAATCATCTCGCGGCGTTCCCTTCACCTTCTGTCATCGAGCCTCGATGCTCGACGACCCGATCCCCATGTGACACGTCGCGCACCTGCGACTGTCCCATATGGCAAGGAGGTATGTATGTCCTACCGCTACAACACCATTGATATCATCGTGGGTGTCGGACTCTGCGCCATTCTGTTCGGAGCGCTGTTGCTATTCGCCGCGGCCAATGGCACCTATCAGGCGGTCCAGCCGGGGGCTCTTGCGTCGGAACAACCAGCCACTAGTGACATGGGGATGGGTGTGCTCCAGCCGACTTTCGGTCAAGCTCTTCTCAACCAAGCGGTTTTCGAGCGTCAAATCGACCAGGTCATGACTCAATCAGTTGCCGAGTGGAATCGCGCAACGCTCGCGTTCCATGAGTTCGTATCAGGCTCGGGCCGTGCGTTGGGATTCGTGCTCCACCACGCTGAGGTCGTACCAGCCAACCACATGGCGCGCGTCGAGAATATCAAGGGACGTGCCATCGTCAACTTCACGACCCGCGGCGTTCGGAACGGTCTTTTGTCGGGTGATCAGTACGGCACAATCTACAACATGAAGATGATCGGCGCGGTCGAAGCCCAAGGTCTACGTGTGCATGACGAGTTCGCCTCGACCTGGCAAGCCACGCTTGGACACCGCATCGTTGAGGCGGCCCAGCAGGACTGGCTGCGGGCAAGGGTGATCCAAGAGCGACTCGGGACAGCTCTCGTTCAAGTGATTCACGTACAAATGAAGTCAGAACAAGAGCGCGCGGTCCAGCAAGAGCGGCTGGCGAGCTTGATATTCGCTTCAGTGCGCCATGCGACCTCGGCAGAGGTCGCTGTGCAGCCGATTATCCCGGCGACCTCTCGAGACATCGCCGTCGCCTCTACGGAACCAACATCATGGCCCGAAATCCCGATGAGCTACATGATCGCCGCCGGTCTCATGCTGGCCGCCGTCTTTTGGGGAGGGCTTTCCATGGCAGCGCAACAGAGGGAGACACGGGCTCTCGCCCAGATACGACGCGATGCGGACCGCTGGGCGTTTCGTATGGCCGCATAGCAACCATCACGAGCCGTCCCGGTGCCTGAGAAAGCCGTAAATCCGAGCGGTACGTCATGAGGTATCGGTGAGGTCTATCGGATGAAAGAAGAATTATCAACGTCCAACCGACGCACGAGAAACGCAACTTATCGAGTCGATCGTGGGGTGCGCCCCACATCCATCCAACTGCTCATCGTCGAAGCACAGCGATTGTTCCGACAGAGCCTGCGGCTGCTCTTGGAACGAGAGCGGGACGTCGACGCTGTCGTGGAAGCGACGAACGGGCGCGAGGCCTATCGATTGGCGATGGAACACAAACCCGATATTGTCCTTCTGGACGTCGACATGCTGGATCTCGATGTGGAAGCGGTCACTAAACTCATCCGCCGGCACATACCCGATACGAGAGTATTACTCTTGGCCCGGTATGATGAGGACACACGGATCGTGGCTGCCATGCAGGCTGGGGCCTCAGGCTATGTGCTGAAGGACACCGACCAGACCGACTTCCTCCGCATCATAAGGACCATCGCTCGAGGAGAGCATATCCTGTCACCGACCAGGCCGGACGGTTTCGTTCACAACGTTCCCGGCGCACTCAGGCAAACCCATGAGCACCACATCACCCTGCTCTCTAGCCTGACTGAGCGAGAACGAGAAATATTAGCCTGCGCCGCAGCCGGCCGAAGCAACAAAGAAATCGCCGAACAACTGTGCGTGTCGATCGATACCGTGAAAACACACCTGCATCATATTTATCAGAAACTTTCCGTCGACGGACGTGTCGAAGCCATTCTCACCTACCTCCAGACTCAGTGACTCGTATTTTTCTCGGGCCTTCGCTCTCACCCAATCGGTTAGGCCGTACTCGCAGCCTGCTAAGAGTTTCTTTCGCTCGACCTTTCCTTTTCCGCCCACCCTGTATCGATTCGCAATCATGGCTGCCGATATGGTATTCTTAACCGACGCACATCCCGTCCTTCGCGCCTCCCGTCCAAGGCTGCATTCGCGCGAACGATACCTTGACCGGTACCGTTCACCAGCCGGCGAGTGGCAACGGTTCCAGCTGTATGCGTATGACCGACCACCCGGTTGCGGTCCTGCCTAACCGGAACAGGTCCATACACCCGCATCTCAGTACTCCCCTGTCCTTACTGTGAAACGGAAGGAGTCCCGATGAGCCGTCTGAATCTACAACCCCTGATGACATTTTCTGATGGATCGTTTTTGGCCATCAGCACGGAATGTTCGAAGGAAGGTCATTTCTCTTGCTCAGTCTATACAGTCCTAGAGGATGGGGATCGCACAGCCTTCCGCAACGTTGCCAGCCATTTCCTCTCTGCATCGACCTGTTTAACCGCCCAAGAACAGGCCTATAGTTACACCCTCCGGCTCTACCCGAGCGCAGCCGAATTTATGAAGAAACCGCCATACTTGATCTGGCATGGGCCGCAATCGTCAGAGCGATCATGACCTATCGTTGCATACCACCGGAAGCGCGCGCGCGAACCATCTAGGAGAGGGCCAGAGCCGATTATCCGGACGACGGCGCACCTTCTTGGACAAATTCTCAACCAGTGTGACCGTAGCCCACATCAACGGCGTAGGGAACTCATTCATCGCGCGCCAATATGAACCTTGATGGCTGCCACGTCCCGATTTATCCCTCAGCCGGCACATCGAGCCGGCATCCGATAAGCCTCAGCGCCGAGGCGTCGGTCGAGAACGGCAGGATTCGCAATCCAGATCGGCATATGGTAGACTAAATCCATAGGAGTTCTGATCCTCGCGCCTTCCCTCCTTGTTCAGTTTCTGCGCGATTGCAATGATCAGTCTACAACAAGCTTAACGGCAACGGTCATGGTGTATAAGCCGTTAGTGGGCGTGACGAAGGCTCCGACATCGACGCCGTCGCGATCACCGTCAGATGAATAATGGAAGCCGGTGCAAGCCGCACAGGACCAACTCGTGCACTGATGCCCTCGCATCAAGGAGACTACACAGATGAACACCCGCAATCAAAGTGACCGCCCATGAGTGCCGCCAAAACAAACCAACCGACATCCGTTGAGCGTTGGGTCCGCATCCCCGACGGCACGAAAGTGCGTCATCGCTCGGAGGCTTATGAAGGGGTCATTGACGGCTTGACGGAGATCGTATCCGGATCGGAACGGAACCCGGACGGCAAAACGCAGTATCGCGTGAATGTGGGCGACAGTACGCGGCTGCTCGTCTCGGAGGATCACCTCAATATCCTGGTCGACAGCAAAAATATGGTTCTTCTCGCGCGTGAATCCGAACTTTATCGGCAGTCGGTGACCAACCGACTCCGAGCAGTTTTTCAGGAAGATCGGTTCGTGACGACTACGGGCAAAGTGCCTGCATCTATCGAGAAGTCGCGGTGAGTGAACGGCGGAAATCCTACCGCCTGTTTCATACGTTTCAATCTTAGACGATGGAGAAGCCATGAATACATCATGGGGGACCAAAGCCCCACACCGACGGAAGCGAGCCATTCTTCGAACCAAGGTCCGTTGGGAGATGCTGGGGCTCCAAGATCCGGCGCAGTCATCATTGGCGCCGTCGATCGAGGACATCCGCCGCCAGATCACTTCAGCCGCGAGTCAGGGATTGAGCCCCGATACGCTCTCCCGCTCTCGCGAGAAGGAAGGGCGCCAAAAACCTGGATCGAAAGCGTCGGCGGTTACCCGCAAGCGGGGCGCCGCTTCGCAGTAGCTTAACAGGGACGTATCGTTCCTGAAAGGAGGGCATCATCGGAGGAACAGGCAAAACCACACCGGCAAAGCGGGACCGTGAAAAAGCACGGCTGCAGAAGCAACGGGACAAGGAAGAGCGCCGTGTCCAACGAAAGTCCGCCAAGATCAATCGTCCGTCGCAAGAGGGCGAAGACCCGGATCTTGCCGGACTGCAATGGGGGCCTCAAGCTCCGCTCTATTGATGGACCGTGCCTGTACGCGGCGTAATTTTCCTCGGCGATGCCTGCCGATGTCGCTCACCGAATTGAACCGTATGTTCCGGACTAGTGCCTCATTCGTACGGACTGTGTGGCTCCATATGGAGTCGACATGTCGATGACGTAATATCCCACGAGACAAGGAGAAATCATGGACGTCAATACACTCACCTTCGCATTCGTCATTGTAGCGCTCGGCATCGGCGGAGTGATCGTTTACCTAAAGGGCAGGTAGCTTCACTCGTGCAATCCGTTCATTGCTGACGATCTATTGCTTCATCTATAGCATCAGATGAGCGATGACCGGTTTGCAATTCCCAATTATAGCTCCACAGCTTTGCAGGGATGGTTCCTTTCATTTATTGAGCGTTACCCGCCGAAACAGACCTCCTTCACCGGGGGACTGCGGAGCTCACTCGCTCCGCAGTCCTGCTTGACTTCGCCGTTGCGGTTTGTAGGGAACCGACAAAGTCATCTGAAACGAGAAGCATGGAGATGGTTATCCGCCGTCGCACAGCCCGCGCTGATGGTTCGAATGGCTGACCAGTCGGAAAGAGACAGATCCATGTTTGCATACGGAGTTATTTGACCATTTGATGATGAAGTTCGCCGATGTCACCCCTCTTTTCCAAGAAAATCTCTTCGAAGCGGATTTTTGACGCATATGGTTCGGTTCCTAGTTTGATTTCCAACACATCGCCGTCCGACATGTATTGCGAATAGAGATACAGACCATTCCCACCCCCCTGATCCATCACGCAACGAAACTCCGGCAGATATGCCCTCACCGAGCCTTTCCGGTTGATCCTCCAAGCGACATGCTCAGCCGCGACCGTCGCCTGCATCAGGGCCAGATGCCCCTGCCGGGGACCGGGATTGCCGATGCAATCCCCGACCGCATAAATGTTCCGGTGGATTGATTGGTCAGCGCGCCATGTGTTCCAGTCTGCGGGGACGAATCCTCGTTCGTCTGTCAGGCCGGAATTTTCCAGCGCCTTGATTCCTCGATACGGTGGCACCAGGACACATAAGTCATAGGGCAGAGCACTCCGATCATTAAAATAGAGCGTCTTTGCATCCATTCGTACAAGACCAACTTCCAGATGGACGATGATCCCGCGCTTTTCGAAGAGATCTTCCAGGTATTTCCAAACCTCCGGACCGCCTGGGGGCAAAAGACATTCCTTATCGCTGATCAGGTGAAGACGCGCATTCTCTCGAACACCTATCATGCGCAATCGGTGATCGAGATCCATGAGGACCTCCATCGGTGGACCATCGCAGGGTGTATAACCTGCGCCCACCCCACAGAAGAACTCTCCGCCTTGAAACTTCAGCAGAGCTTCCCGCGTTTCAAGGATTCTTCCTGGATCGCACACCGAATAGGCAAACTCGCGTGATCCGGGTAGGACTTCATAGGCATGACGTGCGCCTGTCGCCAAGATGAGGTAATCGAAATGGCGACGCCCGCTCTGACACACAATTTCATCGTTGTGCTGGTCTACGGAAATCATGGGGTCACAGATGAACTCAATGCCGGTAGCCTTGAAATTTTCGGCAAGATTCATGGTGATCTTCTCAAGGTCGAGATTTTCAAACAACACCCGGGGAAACGAGGCTCGAAATGTAGTCCGGGGTTTGTCGGAAATAATGAGAATTCGATGCTTCTCATCGAGAAGATGGCGCAGGTCCCACGCCGCTTTGATTCCAGCAAACGAGGCGCCAACGATGATGATTGTTCTCGTCATTGTATTCCCTATCTTTTCTGTTTATGCCGCGTTACCTCTGCACCTCGAGGGAACCACCCGGACGGCCTCGTGATCCGCAAAGATTGGTAACGATCAGCGGCCTCGACACATCTGCGCCCGCCTCGAATCCGACAGGATGCGAAAGACTCGGTGTTTAAATGGTTGCCCCGTTGTTCTCGTATTCCGAAAGGACTTGATACTCTTGGGCCTAAAGATTGACCGATGCTCAGTTGTCCTGACTTCCCCTGCTCGCAGGTGACAACACCGGCATCGTTACGCAAAGACCTATGTGAAAATGGTTTCAGAGCCCTTGGAGCCTTTCCCCTTGTCCAGAAATCCCGGTCGTGGGTCATATCCGATTCTTCACAGCGCGAGCGGCAATCATATTATCCTCGCATCCCACTGACATAGGCAGCAGTCAGCGGTTCACGCGGGGCCTCGAATATCTGTGTTGCTATCCCCGCTTCAATCAGCCTCCCTGCTCCGTCCTGCACCCAAAGCAACGCGGCATAATCTGCGATGCGTCGAGCTTGCGCAAGATTATGAGTCACAATCAACACGGTATAGCGGCCCTTCAAGCTCAGGATCAAGTCCTCGACGACGCCGCTGGAGATCGGGTCGAGTGCGCTGCATGGTTCATCCATTAGGAGTACTTCTGGCGAAAGGACCAGTGCTCGGGCCATGCACAGCCGCTGCTGTTGGCCACCAGAAAGCGCCAATGCCGGCGAGTCCAAGCGGTCCTTGACCTCGTCCCACAGGCCCACGTCACGCAGTCCTGTCTCGATAATGCCGGCGATCTCTTTCCGATCTCGGAACCCGTGCTCGCGCAGAGGCAATTCCATGTTCTTTCGGATCGAGAAAGGAAATGGATTCGGCTTTTGGAAAATCATGCCGATGCGGCGGCGAAGCTGGATCACATTCGTGCTTGGTGCCAACACATCGAGAGTATCGATTGTGATCCGCCCCGAAACACGACACCCGACGATCAGATTGGTGAGACGGTTTAGGCAGGTGAGGAAGCTGGTCTTTCCGCAGCCGGACGGTCCCACGAGAGCCGTAATGCATCCCTTGTTGATCGACAAGGTCACATCCTGAAACGCCGGTGTTTCCCCGTAGTGCAAGCTGAGCCGATCGATTTCAATGAATGGTTGAGGCTCACAGCAAGCAGATCGATTGTCGAGCGGAGGTCGGGGGCGTCGTCCTGTGATGGGTTCGACCGGCGTCATACCGTCACGACCTTTCGGTGGAGCCCGTATGTTGTCAGCCAGGAGGCGGTACCGTTGATGGCGAGCAACAAGACGACCAAGACCAGCGCTGAGGCATAGGCATTCGCGTCTCCTCCGGACACATTCATGGAGAGGTCGAAGATGTGGATAGACAATGCGCGACCGGAATCGAGCAGCGACTCCGGCATCCGATCTACATAGCCGCTGGTGAAAATGAGCGCAGCTGTCTCGGCAATCGCGCGGCCGACTCCCAGGACCAGACCCACCAAAAGGCCTGGCGCCGCTGCCGGCAGCAATAGATGAAGAAGGGTCGTGGCGCGCGACAGTCCCAATGCTGCGGCGGACAGCCGGTAACCGGCCGGCACGGCGCGAAACCCTTCTTCCGTTGATCGGATCAGGATCGGCAGCACCATGCAGGCCAGAGTCAGCCCGCCGGAGAGGATCGAAAAGCCGAGCCCCAGCGTTTTGCAAAAGAACGCGTTGCCGAACAGGCCGAAGACAATGGACGGCACACCGGCCAAGACATCAAGGCTGCGGCGAGTCATCCGTCCGAACAGGTTTTGGCCCGATGTATATTCGGCGAGGAGAACGGCGGTGCCGATCCCGATCGGGAGGGATACGGCGAGACAAACAGCCAAAATCAAGGATGTTGAGACCAGAATAGGGCCGATCCCGCCTCGGCGTCCTGCATTCTCCGGAGGGGCGGTCAGAAACATCCAGGAGACATGACTCAGTCCATGCCACACGATGTCCCCCAACAGCCAGCAGAATGCGGCGGTCACGAACGCTGCGGCTCCCCACACGCAGGCCGATGCAAGCCATTCACGGGGATTCCGTGATCGGCTCAGGACCTCAGCCATAGATCCTCCCGCGACTGACCCATTCCGCCGAGGCCGCAAGAGCCACGATCATGGCCATCAACACGAGGCCGCTGACGAATAACGCGGCACGATGGTCGCCGAGGGCATAGGCCATTTCCAGGGCGATGTTGGCGGTCAGCGTCCGGATCGGATCGAAAACGCTGGAAGGCGTTTGGACCACGTTCCCACAGACCATCAAAATCGCCATCGTCTCGCCGATGGCTCTCCCGGTTTCAAGGATGACTCCGGTGAACAATCCCGATCTTGCCGCCGGCAATACAACGCCTCGAATTGTCGCCCATCGCGGAAGCCCCAATGCTGCAGCCCCGCGTAGGTATTGTTGAGGCACATTGGCAAGACTGGCATCGGCCATCAAGGCGATGGTGGGAAGGATCATGATCGCGAGGATCAGGATGCCGGCTAAGAGACTGGGCCCGGGCGGTTGCATTTCTCCGATCAACGGGACCAGCACCACGAGCCCCCAGAATCCATAGACCACGGAAGGTATACCGGCAAGCAGCTCAATCAGGCCCCGATAGAGTCGCGCCAGACCGATCGGCGCATAGTAATGGCAAAATACGGCGGAGAGAATACCCAACGGCGTGGCGATCAATACGGAACCGGTCATGGCGAACAGCGTCCCCCACAACATCGGGGTGAGGTTGTAAAATCCCTCGGCTGGGTGCCACGAAGGATCGGTGAAGAATCGAAGTAACCCGACGTGGTAAAGGACAGGAAGGCCTTCCACGATCAGGAAGACTACGATGAGCATGACGATTGTGCCGGCGATGGCCGCGAGGCCGCGCAAGAGCCAGCACAGAAGATCGTCAGTCGACCAGCGGCACAAAGTATTGCTGTTGGATGATGTCATGCACGGCTTTGGATCGGGTGTAATCGATAAAGGCTTTGGCCAATCCGGTCGGTGGAGTGCGGGTTATAATGTGCAATGTGCGGGAAACGGGAAAGGTTCCATTCCGAACATTCTCAGTGGAGGCAGGGATTCCTCCGATCGGAAGGAGTTTAATCGGCACACTTTGTGATTCGTCATGTTCAGCGGTCCCGATGGAAACGTATCCGATTGCATGACGATTCCCCGCGACGGTCTTGATGCCCTGCTCATTGTCACCGATGACCACCTGCGCTTTGACGTCCGTATTTTTCAGCTTGAAGTAGTGCAAGAACACTTCCAGCGTAGACCGCCCCTCGGCTTTATTCACGACGGTAATGGAAGCGTCTTTCCCGCCGACATCCTTCCAATTGGTGATCTTACCCCTGTAGATCGCGACCACCTGCTCATCAGCGAGCACCTGAACGGGATTGCCGTTATGGAGAATGATCCCCACGCCGTCGCGGGCGACGGGAAACGCGTACAGATCCTTTTCTTCATCTTTCATCGCGCGGGAGACCATGCCGATATCGGCGAGCCCTTGACGCGCGTCGGCAACGCCACGCGACGAGCCTCCGCTTTGTACGTCAATGCGCACTCTGGGGTGAAGATTCTCGAATCGTTTGCCGATTTCAGCAATCAGCGGGGCTAGGGTGCTCGCGCCGGTCACGACAAGCTTCCCGGTCAGTTGGTCGGTAGCAATAGCTTGGCCTCCGACCAGTACATTCACACTCAGCAGGATGACCATCAGCACTGCCCTGATCACCTTCCGTGTCGTGAGATCACAAGAGCATTTCATGCGATATGGACAGCAACGATGTAGAGACTCGGCGCTAGATCCTGTGCGCGGTTAGGTTTGGGGCGATACAATCGCGATGAGGCCAGACGCTCATGAATTCCTTGTGCCAAGTAGAATCGCTTTGGTTTGGATCCGAGAGGCGAGAACCCCGTGCGAAAAGCTGATACGGCAACAGCCCAGCTCAAGGGTCGGTTGCCTGCTTTCTCTGTGATGGCGCTGGATAGACGGAGACACCCGATAGCAGACACGCTGTCCTTCGCGAACCCCTTCGACCAACCCCGCATCACGCAAGATACGCAAATGATGCGACACATGTGGCTGCTGCTTGCCCATCTCCACGACCAACTCGCTCACGCATTTTTCCTCTTTGAGAAGCGATTCCATAATCCTCAGGCGAGTCTCATCCCCCAACGCCCGCATGACGTCCGCACATTGCCCTCCCGTGAGGATCAGTTTTGTCATGCTAACTCGTCGTCTCGTCGGACATCCGTGCTTGCACTACATGCATATATATAGATTGCTCCATATATCAGACGTACGAAGTCGAGTCAATGCCGAAGAGAGACGGGACGGGATCAGGTTGGCTGGTAAGGTTTCTCTAAGTTGTTGAAATGCTGGAGCCGGCGACCCGGATTGAACGGGCGACCTGCGGTTTACGAAACCGCTGCTCTACCAACTGAGCTACGCCGGCACCTGGGTGAGACAGAAGGGGGGACTGAATCTCAGTCCGGCATGATAACGACCACCGGCGAGCCTGTCAATCAAGTAGTAGCCTCACCTACCCTTATGGACCAATCTGCATCGGATTGGGGGCTGCTGCGGATGGATCGGTAGGAAGGGGTGCGGGTTTCTGTACCGGAACCGGCTTGGGGTTATGGCCCCTCGCCACCGGATGGATTCGCACCATGCCTCCCCGCCCGGTCGCGGGCAAACAGAGCGCGTCTTGTTTGTTCCTGAACTGTTCACGGGCGACCAGCGCCGCCTGCCCACGGGCATATGTACAGAGTTCGCCGGCGATAACCGTTCCATCTCGATCCACATCAGCCATGCCCTGCAGCCCTCTTAGCAGATGATAGGTAAACAATCCGTGATTGCCTTCGTCGTACGCATGAGCTTCTTGCAGACTTCGATTGCCCACCATCCACATCTCCACATCTTTCCTTGCTTCGCTGACAGAGGATTCCCAGGCAGGCGCGGGGATGCCGGCGCCCGGAGACGGGTCCATCGAGACATCGAACATCAGAATCGCCCGGCGGATCGGCAGTCGCGAGAGCGCTTCCTGAAGGCGGGCGAGGGGATACAGCTGCTTCGCTTCGGAAAATGCGCCATCATACGGCACGAGCGAGATCGCGCCCGTCCCGCCGTCGACGAGTGCTCGGCCTGCAAAAAATACATACACAACGGTCTCCCGATCCGCCCGCTTTCGAAGCCATCGCTCGAAGGTGTCTTCCAAATCCCGTTCGAGAGCCTGTCGGTCGAGGAGTATGCGGATGCGCTCGCCTGGGACACCGCCGATGATACGGAGATATTCGGCCATGACTTCCGCATCGTGGCGGGCATACTTGACGGTCGGCACCAGTTCATCTCGAAACGTCCCGACGCCGATCGAAATAATGACGGCCTTCGGCTGATGAAACGCCGCCAGAGCATTCGGCAGGTTATCGACATCCGGAACCAAGGCCGGCTCGATGCCCTTGGGTTTGGCCGCGAAATGAAAGACCTTGGGGGGGGGACTGGACATGACCGGACTCATCGTCCGCAAGTTCAGGGTCAATTCTCCATACAGAGCTTCTTGGGAGGCGGTCACCCGTTGTGTAATCGAGGTGTGCTTGATTTCGCCCGGTTGGAGTAGGCCGAGGTGGACTTCGGAGGGAAACAAGGCCGCCAACTCGGCTTTTCCTTCCGCCATCAGCGTCACATCTTGCGCTGTTCCCGGGCCTTCGTTCTTCACTTCAATTTCGATCGTGATGGATTCATCCGGTTGGAGAAATTGGTCACGGTTTTCATCTCGGACGATGGCACGAAAACTGAGCTGGGCCGGCTCACCGGTCGTGGTCGAAGCCACCTTCGGTGAATCGTCCGCCGTCTCAATCACCGTGGGGAGTAACGTACCGGCCCCCGCTGCTGAGGCCTCTACGGAGGGGCGTCGACGTGCCGTCACCGGGACCCATGTGTTTTGTTGAGCCGCGTATTCCCTGATCTGCATCGATTGCGCGATCTGTTGAGCCAAACCGCGGGTCGCCGAGTCGATGGCGTTCTGGACAATGCTCTCCACCCCCTCTACGTCACACGACTGTCCCCCGACCGCTACTGTGCCGCGACCGGTACCTTCCAACTTCTTACTGAAGAGTAACGTTCCGTCGCGCGCCAAAAACACCATTTCCATTCCCACCGTGGCCGTTGCCGGATAGGTTCCCGGCTTCTGCTTTGGGACGGCGATCTCGAGCCTCCTCACCCCCACTCCGATCTCGACCACTCCGTCTGACGCGATGGGTTCATCAGCTTGGCTCTGAGCCTGGACGCCGGTAAAGACTCCCGTCAACTGTTTTGGAACGGAGGAGACAAGTGCGTCAGCCAGGGCCAATGATCTCCTGTCGCCACAACCATCGTGGTAGGACACCTCCGCCGTGGTCACGCTAGGCGAGAACCAGATCACCGGCGTCAGTGGAATCGGTTGAGCGCTGACCGGTTCCGTCCCTCGTTTGAGCAGCGAACAGCCGCCCCCGGACGACGCAACCGCCAAAACCACGCAGAAGGCAATCGCATGTCGACAGGGCAGGAAATAGACCGTCAGTATGGGTTGTAGCTTGTTCACGTTGTGGTTATACCGAATTCACACTGGCCTCACAACCGGGGGGAGACGCATTGACAGCCCATTTCACGTGGGCTAAGGTCGCGGCATGTCAGGTCCGGCCGCGTCATCATCCGCCTCCTCGGGTATTTTTTGGTCTGCGCTTGCCCGATTGATCCGGCTGCCGAACCAAACCGGCACCTATCTCTTACTCCTACCCACGCTATGGAGTCTCGTGCTCGCCGCCCGAGGAATTCCGCCGCCCCGCCTCTTAATTATTTTCATCGGCGGATCGTTCCTCATGCGAAGCGCCGGCGTCATCATGAACGATTTGGCCGATCAAACGTTCGACCGACAAGTCGCCCGGACCAAGACGCGGCCGTTGGCCTCCGGCGAATTATCGCGACGCGACGCGCTGATACTGCTCAGTGTACTGCTTGTTATGGCGGCAAGCCTCCTGCTCTTCCTTCTGCCGATCGTGACCTGGCTCGCCCCGGTCGCGGTCTTTCTTGCCGCCCTCTACCCATACTCCAAACGATGGATCCATATCCCGCAAGCCATGCTTGGCCTCGCGTTCGGCTGGGGAACGATCATGGCCTGGGCTGCGGTGCAAGGGCAATTGGACACCCCGGCGTGGTGTCTCTTTGGAGCAACCGCGGCCTGGGCCGTAGCCTATGACACGATCTACGCGATCCAGGACCAGGAGGATGATCGGCGCGTTGGGGTCAAGTCCGCCGCCCTGTACTTCGGGTCTTCAGTTCACCAAGGCGTGGGCTTGGCGTTCGGTATCATGCTGGCGTGCTTGACCGCTGCAGGGTGGTTTGCTCAGCTAGGGTGGCCATATTACATAGCGCTTTTGGGCGTGACGGTATTTTTCTTTCTCCAGATCAGGCGGCTCCGAAAGCCAATAACCCCTACCCACGCCTTTGCCATGTTCCAACAACACGTATGGGTCGGTGTGGCGATTGTCGTCGGACTTCTCGCGGGAACGGGCTAAGGTTTTTCGACCGGCTTCTCGGCTACGGGCTCCGCCTTCGGTGCACGCAAGGTGGCCACATACATGGTCACGGCTTTGGCATCCGCATCACTCAAACCCAAGGCCGGCATCCGCGTGTGCGCATCCATCGCCTGTGGATTCTTGAGCCAACGATACACCCACGTGGCATTCAATCGAAAGCCAGCCCGATCCAACACAGGACCGATCTTGCCGCCTTCACCGCCGACATTGTGGCAACCGTTGCAGCCATACTTATTTTCGTAGAGTCGTTTGCCGCGATCGACCAATTTTGCAACGTCTGCGGGCTTGGTCGTCAGATCCGGCCTAGATATACTGAGTCCCTTTCCCGGTCTCGTGGAAAAATTGTTGAGGGCGACCTGAGCGGCATCCATCTCTTTTTTGGCTTGCCCCATCGCCGCTTGTTCAGCCGCATAGACGGACTCATCCACATCGACATCTTTCTTCAACTGCTCACTCTTCCGCTCCGCTTCGTCGCTGGCTTTCTTCTCCGCCGCCTCATAGGCTTGTTTGGCCTGTTCAAACTTGGCTTGCGCGGTCTTCAACCCTTCTTCAAGCGAGGTCTTGCGCGCCGCGACGTTAAACTCCATCTTCATGCCATGCAACGTACGCACATGCCCGACGATCGCCCAAATTTCATCCTCAGAGAGCGTATATTTGAATGTCGGCATCGTGGGCACGGCAAAGTCGTCGTCGCCGATCGTATCGCCGCCTTCCTCGCTGGTATCCAGCATGTCCCGCGAGATGGTCGCGAAGAGCTCCTCATCCTTGAAGGTACTCATTTCTCCCTTATTGGAGAGATCCTTCGGCTTTGGATCCGGCATGGACGACCAATTGAATCCTTCGTTTTGCTTGCCGCTCTCGCCATGGCAATCGCTGCAATAATGGGTATAGAGTTCATGGCCTCGCTTTTCCTGTTCGCTCGCGCAGCCACCGGCGATCAAAGCCACGCCTCCGATCACACCCACCGCCAATCCTATGAGACCCAGCCTTGGCGCCTTCATGCTCACTGCCCTTTCTTGAGTTTTCGGATCAGGACAAACTGAAATCCCAAGGCTAATGCAGCGGCGATGGCCGCGTACATATAGCCGGAGTAGTCCGGCGGGGCATCGGCTCTGAAATACCACCAGGACGAGACGGCTTTTTGAGACCCCTTTTCAACCAGCTCACCGACGGCATCTTTTCGTCCATCCCATACGGCAAACGCGATGCTGATAAATTCGCCCGGCGTAATTTGGACATCCTCGTCGGGATGGTCGGTCGACAGATTTCTGGAAAAGACCACTTTCCACGCTCCGTTCGAGTACGTCCCCTTCGCTTTCACATCTTGATGCGTTTGCGGCTTCAAGGTGCCGAAGCCTTTGGCAGTCATATCGGTGGCCTTGTCGGACTTATTTTTCCAAAACCAAATATTGACCGGCCCGCCTTCCACCTGGAGCATCGGCTGACCATGGGCAAAGTGGGCCTTTTTGTCGCCTACCATGAACTCGAACGCCGCGGCGTCGTCAGGATCCTGGCTGGGGTCGCTATACTCAAGAAGAAAAACCACTTGTTTGCCGTCGTGCAACGCGCGCACCGAGACGTCCTTGACGGTGACTTCCTGAATGCGGTTCGGCCAATGCACTTGCGGCGACATCGGAAATGTCGCAGGCACCGCACTGCTCCAAGCCGCAGCGTTCGGATCGTCAAGGGGCAGGCCACCCGTCACAAGTGTCGCCCGAACGGCCACGCTCTCCTGCGCAACGCTGAACGGCACACCCCCAATGATCATGGCCGCGATCACAGCCGTTCCACCCCGCAGAACCTGCTTCATCAACTGAGTCGCCGGTTTCATACTACCCTCGCTCTCCTACACCTAATGCAGGATGCTGAAAAAGTCCGCCAGCTTCGTTCTCGCATCGCACGCCTCGCAAAGTCGGCGATGCGGGCTCAGAGGCTCCACGTACCGAAGGGTACGCCTCGCCCCTTCACTCGCTGCGACCTTGCCGGACCGCCGGAAATTATTCTGGCATTAGCACCGTACGGAAATTCCGGCCACATTTGGATGTCAACCGAGTTTTCCCGTAGCCAGCTAGATTGTCCACACTGCTTTTCTGCCTTACTCCCATGTTCGTGGGGACTGATGGGCTCCGTCGTATTCGCCCAGGATAATCTTCCAAATCCATTCGTCCGGCAATTCCGCTTCCCAACGAGGCATGGCGGACTTCCATGGCGCGCCCTCGATCGGAAGTCCGACGCCGCCTTTCTTGATCCGCCAGAAGAGGTAACTTTCCTGTAACATGGCGATCGTCGTCGGATCGGCAAAATTGGCCGGCGGCGGATTATACCCTCTTGCGGCAGGCCCTTTGCCGTCAAAATTTCCACCATGACAAGGGGAGCAAAAAGCCGCATAAAACCCTTTGCCCTGCATGATATTTTCCGGAGTCTTCGGGACAGGGTTCGACAGCCCCGTATACTCCCCGGGCGGCGCAGGATGTATCGTTCTACTCTCCGCCGGCGGCGCATCACTCGAGGCGGTGCTGCCGTACGTTTGCCAGCCTACCAGCAGAGGAAACAGAACCAGAACCCCATAGCGAAGCACCGTCAACCCTCCGATATTCTCCCCGGTCAGAAACCGTTGCATCGGTCCCCAAAAGGCATCTTTTGATTCTCCGCTCAATGTCTCAAAAATGACGATGCCGGCCGCAGTCAGCAGGAGATACAGAAATATGAGGCTGGAGGGAAGGGGCGCTGAGCCTGGGATATTCGGCAGCACGAACTTCAGGAACACATACATAGCTACCATCAGTATGATCGGTTTCCCTAACGCGCCCATATGTTCCTCCTAGTGCGCTTGTGCAATGGCTAATGGAGCAGATGCGGCTGCTTTGACCGGGGCCGGCGGTGCCTGGCCCGGCATTTCGAGCTCCGACGTGCTGACAGAGATCGGCTCCCCGCTCATTTGCTGCAGAAACGCGATAACGGCCAAGATTTCATTCTTCGAGAGCCCGATCGGATCCTTATTAATAGCGGGCATCGTGGCTGGATATTCCTTCGGCACGCCGCCATGACGATAATCCTGATACACGAACGCCTGAGGATCAGTCAGGCTTTCATAGAGGAAATCCTTGCTCAGCTTGGCGCCGATTCCCTTCAAATCCGGGCAACGGGCCGATTCACTTGGGCCGATGGAATGACACAGCGCACATTGGCCTTTGCTGAAGAACACCGTTTGCCCGATGGCGGCGATGTCCGTCGGGGTCTTGATGCTGGCGATGTCGATCTTTTCCTCGGCCGGAGGGAGAGACGCCAACTGCGGAACGGCGAGTGACATGAGCGAGAACAACCCCAATACGATGGCGACAAACCCCGTCACCCTAATAAACACGGCCTTAATGAACAACAGGATCAGAATTCCGATCCCAATGATGGACAGTGCGATCAATTGTAATTGTGCGACTTCACTCATAGCTCTCCAACTCGTACGTGTGTCGTGCGGTGTCTTCTTGATGCATGACTTTCACCTATTGCTGTGGCCGCTCTTCCGGAGCCCCTCCGGCCATCGCCGGGATGCCGTGCGGCAAGTCTCCCTTTCCTGTTCCGGAAGCGGTCTTGTACTTATCGCCCATGGTGGCGACCCAGAAGATAAACGCCACGAGAATGCAGAAGAAAAACGTGCAGAAGGCCATAATCAGCGAGGCGCTGCCGAGAGCCGGCGAATAGGCGTACGGCGACGTATCGCGCATCACCCCATACACATGCCAATGGACGCGGGACGAGGACCGGGCGTAACCCATCAACGTCATGAGGAGGATGACCATGACGGCATTGAGGACGAGGGCATAGCCGGCGCGCGGGGGCATGCTGCCCCAGACCATCTCCGTCGTCGTCTTGGCACTCTTGAGCAAGAGCGCTGTCAAGGGGGTGATCGTGAGAATGACGAAGCCCACGATCGCGACCTGAGAGGTAGAGAAATAATTGATGCGAACGATCGCCGGGACAAAGTAGCCCCATACCCCAAGGACGATGACGGCGATGCTGGCCAGCACCAACACGGCGCCCATGACCGCCTTTCCCAGCTTCGCCCATCCCGCTGTATCTTGCTTCCCAGCCCGCCAATACATGACGAAGCTCATGAAGGTAATCAGAATCATGAGATTCGACACCGTCATTTTAGCCGACATGACACCGAGAACCCCAAGCAACGGGTGATGAGCCCCTCCCATTTTCTGAGCCTCTTCAATGCTGGCGACCAGCGAGTGCGGGGTCATCCACACAGCCAAACACAGCAATAAACTGATCAGCATCATCAACATGGCTCGGCGGTATTTTTGCTCCGACCCGGGGATGCGATAGG
This sequence comes from Candidatus Nitrospira nitrificans, assembly GCF_001458775.1. Lineage (NCBI taxonomy): Bacteria > Pseudomonadati > Nitrospirota > Nitrospiria > Nitrospirales > Nitrospiraceae > Nitrospira > Candidatus Nitrospira nitrificans. The sequence goes on along the minus strand of NZ_CZPZ01000032.1, from coordinate 34,207 downwards.
TAATCCCAAGCCAGAAGTAATAGTTCGATCCGAGGAACAGCACCCCGATCAACATGGCCTGAATGATGAAGAGCCAGGACAGGAATCCCCCCATCAGCGTAATGCCCATCTGCTGGTTGTACTGGTAGATCTCCCGCATGAGCCAATAGCCGGCAAACGGCAGGGCCAGCAGACCGAACACGCCGATAAAGTTGCCGACATACCCCATCCAATCGTAATGCTCCCGTTCTTCGGCGCTCTTGACCGATAAGTACCGGACGCCTGCATAGGCTCCACAGATGTATCCGCCCAGCACGACGTTGGCGATGAGCCGATGGATATTGATCGGCCACCACGTCGGGTTCCACGTCGCGGCCCAGGCCCTTTCAAAGGCGGTCCCGTCTGAAATCACGACCGGGCTGGACTGGAACGTGGCCCAGGCATTGGGCACAATCATAATGAACAAAGCGAAGAAGTTCAGGAGAAACCCAAGAAACACGTGCAAGGTCTTCTTCCTGCCGTGCTGCATGGCATCCCATCCGTACCAGTACAGATACAGCGTCGCCGTTTCCAATAAGAACAGGAAGCAATAGAGCAAAAAGGAAGGGAAAAAGACGTCCGTCAAATAGTTCATCAGCTTGGGGTAAAACGAGACTAAGAGAAACAACAAGATCCCGCCGAACAACGCGGTGGTCGCATAGGCAGAGGTCAGGAGCTTGGTAAACTCTTTTGCGAGCTTATCGTAACGTTTTTCGCCCCCTCGCCAAGCGATCACCTCGCAGAGCCATGCGAAGATGGGCACGCCCAAGACAAATCCGGCAAGCAGGAGATGCAACTGCGCCACGATCCATACGAGATTCCGACTGCCGACATAGGGGATATCCCGATATTCCGTCGGACCGGCCGCCGTGCCTTCCGCCGCGATGCCGAGCGAAGGAAGCGCCAGCCAGACTGCCGTCAACAAGAGACCTCCGAACCATCCGCCCTGGTTTCTGACGGTTCGAAAAGCTGATTGAATCGTTTCCGTCTCTTGTCGTATGGCACTCACCACATCACCTCGTAAAGTTACGGTTTCGCCTTGGCAGTTGAATCCACGATCGTTCCGCCTTCGGTCTTCCCCTTGCCCTTTGTTTTTTGATCTTTTGCGGCGACCTTTTGCTGCTCCATGGTCTCGATTTGCGCCGCTAGCGTCGCAACACGCTGAGCGCTGCTGTTCAACGACTCGACCGGTTTGAATGCCGGCTCGACCCGTGCGTCTGGTTTTTTACAGCAGTCGTGCGGATGGGGAGTCGTCACGGGCAGTATCGACCAAAACATCACCGAAAACACGATGCCCACGCCCGCGAGCGTCGTCAACAGCAGCCCTTGATCGGTCGGCACACGCATCAGGTCCCAGCGCGTAATGAGTCCTTGATAACTTTCTGAAGTCGGTTTGCAATCTTCCGAAATGCGCCGAATGATTTGTCCAAAAATGGAGACTCCGATCAGCGAGAGGACGGTCAGTAAGGCTGAAGAGATGGTTCCCCAGATGGTCAGTTCAAGACCTATCCGTTCGGCTATCGGCAGGCCGTTGTCAAAGAGGTGCCGAAGACTTTCTATTTCGGCCATCGAGTGAGACGCGGTAATCGCGTTATCCGTGACGAAACTCACGGCACCCCAGAGCGCCGGGAGAAAGAAGGCCCCCACGAGAGCGGCTCTCCACCAAATGGCAAGTCCAAGCCCTTCGGGCGGCTCTTTCCTGAGTCGCTCAAGAAAAAACGTGCGGCCAACCAGGCCGAGGGCCCAAATATCGACCGGGATCGAGAGCCAGAACAGGATCTCGAGGCCGATCCCTTCGCCAAAGTGCGTCCCAAACACGGCCATGATGATCGGAATCGCAAAGACGGTGACCGGGCTGATCAGCAACATCACCACGGCAAGCCCGAATCTCCCTTCGAAATGCACCAATCCCATCGTCAAGAGAAGAACGGCAAACACCGACTTCACCACCATACCGGTCCAACAGGCGGACCAGAGGATGCTGAACCCTATCTTCGTTGGAGACATGGAGTCGCGTTCTTCAGCCATAGCCCACGTATACCAGAATCAGTCTAGGAACTCCCGGTTAATCACCGACGCCACCGTGAACAAGACGATGACCACCATGATGGCAATCCAGCTGATGAGGGCGATCGGCCGTTTGAAAATATTTCGCTCGGGATCCTTGTCGATGAACGGAAGCGCGACGAGCAAAGCCATGAAGGCGACGGGCAACGCCACGGCCCCCATGAATTGGCCAAACTCGCCGGCGAACAGTTTCAACCGAAGGAGCTGGAAGTAGAACAGAAAATACCATTCAGGCTCGGGATGGTAGTCCCCGGGGTCGGGCGCTGCCTCATCCAAGAGGACCACCGGCTCCCAGAGAGCCAATGCGCAGATACTGAAGAAGACGAACGCCATCCCGACCATGTCTTTCCAAATTTGACGGGGAAAGAAATAGTCGGTCTTTGCCTTGATCTCCTCCACCGTGCCGGTGAAGGGACCGGCGGGAGCGGCCACGCGAAACAGGAATATGTGCAACCCGGCAAGGGCCATGAGCGCGGCCGGGAGAATCATGACATGCAGGACAAAAAAACGACTCAAGGTCATCTGCCCGGGAGTCGGCCCACCTTTCAAAAACCGAGCGATAAAATCACCGATAACGGGGGTCTTATCGAGAATCTCGACACCAACCGTCGTCGCCCAGAACGCCCGTTGATCCCAGGGCAGGAGATAGCCGGTAAAGCCGAAGGTAATGACGACACCCAATAGGGCCAGACCAACGATCCAGAGCAACTCTCTCGGCTTTTTATAGGCACCCCACAGAAACACCTGCGACATGTGAGCGATCACACAGACGACCATGGCGCTGGACCCCCAGAAATGGTAGCCCAGGATGAACCAACCATAATCGACATCGTGAATGATAAATTGCGTACTGGCCCATGCATGGTCCGCCGTCGGCACATAATAGAACATGAGCAGCGTACCCGTCAGCGCCTGCATCGCAAAGATGAAGAGCAAGATAGAGCCGAACACATAGGCCCAGCGAGAGCCGCCGGGGATCGGCTCGTTGAGCATCTTGGCCTGCATTTCCTTGAGGCCGACCCGTTCGTCCAAGAACGCGACGAGCTTTTCCATCGTGCTGGGCTGATGATCGGAAATCGTTGCGGGAGATGACTGTTTACTATCCATATCGACCGCCAGCTTTCAAATGATCCGAATTTGCGACTTCGTACCGGCCTTGAACTCCATGTCGATGACCTCAACTTCCCCCGCCGCAGAAACCCTCACGGGCAAGGCGTCGAGCGCGCGCGGAGCCGGACCGTCGAGCACCTGTCCCGCAGCATCGTAAATGCTGAGATGGCACGGGCAGAGAAACACCTGTCCGAGTGATTTATGTTGCCGCCACTTGAACGCGCACCCCAAATGCGGGCACTTGCCGGAGAACGCCAGGTAGGGAACGTCTTTCTTGTTGGTCCAGATCGTCCTCCCTCTGGCATCACGGAATTCGGCATCCTTCCCTTGATACACTCTCTCAAGAAGCTCCGGAGTGGCGCGCAACACCCAGACGTTTTTATCGACTTCGGCCTCCGGCATATACACTTCTTTGACCTTTTTTTTGTACTTAAACTGCACACCAACGTCGTCCTGCTTGATCTTGCTGACATTCCCGACCTTCAACCATTCGTTGTCGAAATCCGCGTACATCGGCTTCATGAGAAAGCGGACGATCGGATACGCAATGGGAAGACCGATCAAAAACCCGATGACGTTGGTGAAATTCATGAAAAACGTGCGGCGTTTGACACTTTTCTCCAAATCCGGCAGAGGCACCAACACCTCGCCCGGAGTCACATGGATATGGTCTTCGAGATGCGAGATCTCCACTTCATGCGTGGTGACATAGTCGTCCCGCTTGAAAGGAGGTAACGCGAGAATTTCCGTTGACGGCGCGCGCAACTGCACAAGATCGTCCGTCACGACCTGGACATGGCCCATGGCGACTTGCCGTTCGCCGCTCCCGTTCATCGACACCACGATGTGGCTGATCTCGTGGGAAAGCGGATCGAGCACGACCTTCGTGACTTCACCAATGTCGTGGTCGGTGCACCGGACCTTGGATTTCAGCTTCGGTTGCAGCATTAGTTCTTCTTGATCGGCTTGGGGGTATTCACCGAGGTGTTCTTGAAGGTCCCTAACCAGGCGGCAAGGGCCTGCATTTCTTTGGGGTCCATGAGATCCTTAAACTTGTTGGGCATAATGCCCTTCTGCCATTCCTTCTCATATCCCTCGGCCATAAAGCTCTTAGGGTCCGCAATCTTCGTTTGAATCTCATCGACAGTCAGCAAGGTACCGATATTATCCAATTCGGGGCCGCGTTTCTTTCCGCCTTCGCCCCTCAGCTTGTGGCAGTTGTAACATTCCTGCAGTTGCCACTGCTCCTCACCCACCTTCATAATATCGCCGTCACCCCCGGCAGACGCACCGGCTGTCGAAGGAGGCTTATTCCCAGCAGGAGGCGCCGAGGTTGCCGTTGCAGCCTGACCGCCGCCCAGTCCCTTAAGCCGGTCCTCCAGAGCCTTCACTTGCCCATCGAGAGCCTTGGCTCGGGCAATCAACTCTTCCGCCTTACCCTGCGCGGACTGCTTTCGCTCTTTATCCAACAACTTGCCGATCTTTGCCTTTTCGTCTTCGGGGTCAAACTGAGGCAAGAGGGACGGTCCAGCGACAGACACGGTCAGCATGAAGACCCAGAACGCGATCACGGCCAATAGGGACTTCCCACCGCTCATCGTACCGAGCGGCCGCGCGTCAAGCAGTATGAAAACCAATGCCCCGACCAACGAGACGATGAAGAAGAGCAATTGGAAAGAGAACGGCAGCTCCTGCGAGTGCGTGATGGCGACAAGCACACCGCCAACCACTAACCCCAAACCCAGCTTATTGATTATGTTCCCCATGCAAATTCCCGTTGCCTTGGCAGGCGTTCGAAACGGTGATTATTTGGCCGCGATCGGAACGGCGCTTCCCTCCGGCTCCCGCACCCGCGCAACGGAAGTCCGAAGAGCCACAAGCGCAGCCACGCTAACGACCGCGATAAACACGACGGTAATCGCTGTAATCCATCCCGCGGAATACGAAAGCGTCGGAGTAAACGATTCCGGGCCGAGATCCGACACCAAACTATAGGTATGGAAATATTTTTTGAGCAATGACCGCACCGCCCCCATCAAACCCATGATCCATGTCGAGGTGAAGGCCAGGAAAATCAACACGAATTGCGACGCGAAGTCGATTTTTCCCCAGAGAATCGTGCCTTGCTTGATGGTCCGGTTATACAGAACGAAGTTGACAACCGTTACGAACACCAACGTCAAAATCGCAGAAAGTTTTGCCGGCATCGACGCCAGATAGTCCCATCCCTCCGGCAACTTCATCTCATCCGGCATATCGGTGCCGGTGGCCACAAATCCGGCCGGAGTCAGCCAGACGGCATCGCTGAGGAGCATGACGATAAAGCCGATCTTGATGACGGTCCTCGCGGAAACGGTCATTGGAACGAACCGACCCAGCAGGAACGGCGATACCGCTAAGGGCAGGAGGAATACCAGGGACATCGGATCTGGAATCCAATAGGTATTCATGACCCACATCGTGACGGGGAGCAACACCACCAAGACGATAGGCGCGAGAATGGTGATCCGAACATTGTCCGCGCCTTCGATTCGCTTGAGGCTGAGCCAACTGTAATAGTTGATAGCCAAGAACAGGAGCCCGATCATCACCCCCTGCATTTCAAAGAACATGGACAGCTGGTCGGCCATCATGTACGGACAAAACGAAAAATCGTAATCGCACATTTCGTAGGCCAACAAGAGTCCCGTGAACGGCTGTAACAATGACCCACCCACCGCAATCCAAATGGCGGCGAAACCCATCCAATCGTAGTAGGCCCTCTCCTCCTGCGTCTTGGCCCCCATATACATGTAGGCAGCGATCATCCCGGCGATAAAACCCCCGAACGCCACATTCCCATCAATCCGGTGAAGACTCAGAGGGAACCAACTTTGATTGGCAATCTTATCCCACAAGGTAGCCGCGGCGATAAAATCTTGAGGCGAAACCCCCTCGGCCTTCGGCGGTGTATTCATGAACGACGTGGGGCCATTGATCACGAACAAGATCAGCAAACACACGAGATTCAAGAGCACGCCCAAGGCGATATGACGCCCTTTCTTTTCGCCCTTCCACATATCCCATGTATAGAGATAGGCATACATGAGAATGGTCTCGGCGATAAACAACGCCGGATAGAGAATCGCAAAGACCATATAAAATTGATTAATGAACGACGTGGTAAACTGCGGATAGGCCGCAAGTAGGACGAAAATAAACAAACCGCCGGTCACAGCCGTCATGCTGAAGAGGATGACCGTGACCTTTGTGATCTCTTTCGCCAGTCGATCATAACGTGGGTCTTGCTTCCGATAGCCCAACCACTCCGAAATGACGACAAAGATCGGCGCGCCCAGGATGAACGCGGCAAACAAGATATGAAGCTGGGCGACGATCCATACAGCCGTTCGATTACCCGTGTACGGAAACTCCACCGGAGACATCCCAGACTCCTGGGCGCTCACGCCGGCGACACCAAGCACACACGGCGCCAGAATTGCTGCAAGAGTCAGGAGACTGCGCGACAGTTTTTTCACGGTGCCTCGATGCCCCCTATGCTTTTCTTTCTGTCCATATAATCCACACACCCTACTTAGCGTCGGTCAAGACTACCGCAAGACCTCCGGAATCGACCCACTGCTTTTTCTCTTCACTCCAGGTCTTTCCCGCCATTGCAAAATTCCGCTCATACAGCACAAGCTTCCAACGATCTTCATCTGAGAGCTTGCTCTTCCAGCCCTTCATCTTGGTATTGGGTACACCCTCGGAGATGCGCCAGAACCACACAGAGTCTGAATAAAGCTTCATCCTCTCAGGATTTCTGAAATCGGTGGCTCCCGCCTTCACCGGCTTTCCGTCTTTGCCATGGCAGCTGGCACAATTCACGTCGGGATTTGTCTCACCCACGTACAACTTCCGCCCTTGCTCAAACTTCTGAGCATCCCCCCACCAGTCTGCCGGCATATGTTTATCGGCATATTCAGCCGGAGGGGGAGGCGGCGGCACGATCGGCCCCTCTCCGCCTTGCTCTCCACCGCAACTCGACAACAGCCCGAGACTCATAACCAACACCGCGTGAATTGAGCCTATCCTCACATTCATTGCGATCCATCACTCTTGCATTGGGGGAGACTGTCGCCGAAACCACAAAGTGATCGAAAAAACGGCAGGCACACAAAAAAACGCTTCCGCCGAGGCACTTCACTTCCCCCAACAAAAGCGTTCTGCTTAGAATCGTTTCGATAGCCCTGCACAATACCCCTCGCCCCACTTCAGCCGATTCGGCGAGACACCCCGCAGCCCTCGGGCCCATTATCAGCTATTAAGATTTTCTTTTTCCCCGCGACTTCACCTTGACCCGCTGCCGCTGAGAACGGGCTAGCTTCATCCCGATCACACCGCCGACTACCGCAACCACCGCCCCGCCGCCCCACCAAATCCAGGAAGGAGGTCCACCCGCATCACAACCGGTTCCAAAGTTAACGCGGATCTTCCGGTCACTCTCTAGATCTTTTGGATCGAATTCAACTTTAAAGTTTTGCTGTTCCCCTCTTGCCTCTACCAAAAGGGGATCGCCCAAATTGTCGTTGTGCAGATGGAACATCGCCTTGTAGTAGCCATCCCCATCTGTCCGCACGACCTGACCGTACGAAATTCTCGTATCCTTGACAAGAACCTCGGTATTCGAAAGTCCCTTGCCGTCCGGCCCGCACACATAACCCTCCACCATGAAACGATGATCCGCTTCATGCGTGGCTGAAGCCACCGGTGGAAACATTATGCTCATTACTAGACCGCAAGTCAGGACAGACAGTCCTGCCAGACTTTGACTAGCAAGCTTCGAACTTGACCGCTGACTCGTCGCTCGCTCCTTTAAAAAATACACGCTCGCCGTATAACGAGCACGCTAGATTTGGGCAGGCGTTTCTAACACAGCACTCCATCTTTGTCAATGAAAAGGGAGGCGATTTCCCTGATAGACAAAGGTCTTGGACAATTTTGATTGTTAAGAATCGGCGGGCCGGCAGGAGTTCTAGAGATAGCCCTTTGTGCGCGCAACCGCTTCAATCTTTGCGGCTTCCGTCTGACGCTCGGACTCTTTTTTTGACACCCAGGACTCCCACGATTTTCCATTTGCCGTGTCTTCCCCGGTAAATGCAATCGTGGCAATTTCAGAGTACGGAATGCGCTGAGCATCCGGGCAGTCCGTGGAGAATAGCTCAAGATACGACTCGGAAGCGGCGACGTATCGATTGTAGAGATATCCGGTGACCGATTGGCCGGAACGGAGCGTTAACGTCACATCGCCACGATAGTCGAACGCGAGCTCGACGGCTTCCGTTATTTCCGCGGTAGAACTCGGCGTAAACACACGCCCTTCAAGAGAACCGGCCATGCCGGCTATATGATTCTTCGTGTCAGTCATTTGCAGGAGGCCGTTATCCGTGAATCGTCACTCGTTAAACGAAAAGAGTGCAAGGACTGCGATTAACGTTGAACGATTAACGAGACGTAGGCGACAGGGTCAATTTAGCTGTCCTCACAAATCCAGAGGCCGTGCTGAACGTATCCTCAACGGCCGATGCCTCGTAGCCGCAATGCACCATGCAATCGGCGCACTTTTCATTTCGGCCGGTCCCATACCGCTCCCACTCCGTCGAGTCCATCAGTTCCTGGAAGGTCGCGGCATATCCTTCTTGGAGTAAATAGCAGGGCTTCTGCCATCCGAAGACGTTGTACGTTGGGTTCCCCCATGGCGTGCATTGATACTCACGCCGACCCATAAGGAAATCCAAAAACAAGGGTGATTGATTGAACTGCCAACCCGGCTTGGGGCGAGCAAGGATCTTGGAAAAGAGTTCCTGAATTCGCGCCCGCTTCAAAAAATGTTGCTGATCCGGGGCCTTTTGATAACTATACCCTGGAGAGATGGTCATCCCTTCGACGCCGAGCGCCATCATTTCATCGAAAAATGTTCTGACCCGCTCTGGATTCGCATCATCGAATAAGGTGGTGTTGGTCGTCACCCGATGCCCGCGCTTGAGTGCCGCCTTGATCGCCCTGACAGCCACTTCATAGACCCCGTCCCGACAGACGGCTAAATCGTGTTCGTCCTTGAGTCCATCCATATGGACGCTGAAGGTCAGGTACTTCGAAGGCTGATACTCGTCCAGCTTTCGCTCCAAGAGAATGGCGTTCGTACAAAGATAAATATATTTCTTTCGGTCCACCAAGCCCTGGACGATTTTGGCGATTTCAGGATGAATGAGCGGCTCCCCTCCTGGAATACTCACCATGGGCGCTCCGCATTCTTCCGCCGCCGCCCAGCATTGTTCAGGCGTCAACCGCTTGTCGAGGATATGATCGGGATACTGGATCTTCCCACAGCCCGCGCACGCCAGGTTGCATCGAAAGAGTGGTTCGAGCATCAGTACCAAGGGATATCGCTTCACTCCCTTCAGCTTCTGGGAGAGCACATACGTCGCCACGGTATACATCTGGGAAATCGGAACAGCCATTCCGTTCTCCTTAACTAGTTCGCGTTGTTGTTCTTTCGGCCCTGTATATATGAACAGCTACGAACCGTAGCTGCACTTGGAAGCACAAGAATGGTCGGGATTGTAACATCTCACCTGAGAAGCGTCAATTTTTACGTCTTCCATTTCCTGGTCTTCCAGCCGTCACACAGACGCATGGAAAAGATCCCATCGCTCCATCCGCTGAACAGCAAGAAGTAATCCATTCGCGCCGAACCTGAAAGCGCGGGATCGTGCGAATGAAGAATGAGAGCCTAATGGTGGGGAAGTACCTATTCGCCGCGATTTGAATCGAACGCGGCGGCACAAGCGCAGTGAATAGCCGGACACTTGAGGAGTTTATCCGCGCGCGCCAGTCACCATAAAGCGTTAAATAGCGCGCGGGTCAACCAAAGGTTGGTATGGAGGCGCCGAGCGGGTTCGAACCGCTGCATCGCAGTTTTGCAGACTGCTCCCTTACCACTTGGGTACGGCGCCTCGGAACGTGCATTATAGTCGCTTCGTTTTCGGGAACACAACCCGAGACTACAGCTATCACCAGCCAGACCACAACTTCATGAGTCGGGCAAATTCGCTACGACGAAATGTTTCGGCATAAGCACGCAAGCATGGCCGGAGCAGGGTGCTAGGTGTCACGGACCATGCGGGAGTGGCCGGGCGGCATTTTCCCAAGACGCGAGCCGAGATCGCTCCCTGTGCCTCGGCTGCTCAGAAACAGCGCATACAGGATCAGCATGGCAATGCCAAGATGATGATAACTTTTCAGCGCTTCCCATTTGGCTGAACCCACAACCTCGTAATTCAAGACCATGGTCAACACCACATACACGGCCAGCATGATATATCCCGTGCGGGTTAACGCTCCGCTCAATCTCGCTGCGGCCGCTACGACGACACAGGCCGCCGGAATCATCCACACCAGGTGCTGGTCCCAGGTGATCGGAGAAAATAATAGGGCCAAGACCAAGGTTCCGGCGCAATCCCTTGCCCACGTAGGATCTCCCGGCCCTTGAAACGCCCGGCGACTCGACCACGCAAATACACCAAGCAGGCTGAGCGCGGCAACCCCAAAGATCCCGTTCGCGACGGGAGACGGCAGATCTAATACCGGTTGATATCCCGGATCCACCTGCCGAAGCCGATGAGTCGGCGGATATGTCACCAAATACCGTAACATGGTATGGCGGAGCGAGAGGTTCGCCTTCTGAAGCTCATTTTCCTGCCGACCCTCTGCCTGCCGATCAAGCACGGATAACACGGCATTCCTGGTCCATTCCGTGTGATGTTCCCACCAACTCGTGGGTCCCATATAGAGGACGGGCAGCAGAACCCACAAGATCGTCGCGAGCATCGTGTACGAGGCGACTCGCCATTGCCGCTTCCAAAGGAACAGCAGCACGAAGAGCGCCGGGGTAATCTTGAGCACGATGCCAAACCCAACCAACGCCGCTCCCAGCCGCTCTCTCCCAACCCATATCGCGTAGATTCCGCCGGCCAGAATCCCCAACAGGATGAGATGGGGGCCGCCGTCATCAAGATCATTCAAGATGAATTGCAGGGTCAACAGCCCTGCGCCGATGCCGACCACGAGCCGACTCCACACGTTCATGTCTGATCTGCCGCACAACATGCGGTGGAACAGCATGACAGTGATGACCAAACATCCGACAGCGACCGCGTACCGCAGGGCCAGGCTCGGGTTTCTGTTCAGGATAAGCAATGGGGAGAAATAGATGCCGGTCGTTGGTAAATACATGTAACAGTAATCGTTCGCGTAGAGATATTCCCCTGAGAGAAAGCGCCGTCCGATCTCGCGATGGATATCGATGTCACGGAAGTGAAATGACCGCCCAAAAGAGATGATGTAGCCGTGCACCGCTGCCGCGATCATAAGACCGACCTTCACCACTCTTACAGACAAGGGAGATCTGATGAACTCACTGAGTCGGCTGATGGTAGGCTTGGCTTCCATGATTCAGAGGCACAAATACATGACGCGGTGAAAGCGCGTCAATCGTTTCTTTTGTACAAGAGTGGGAAGCTTGATTATCGGTGAGTGTGACTATGTCTTCACAGCGCCCGTTACCTGAGAGGCAAGACCGGTATTTCTTTTCCTCGCGTCGAAGGATGATCGGATTGGGGCTCCAGCGATTCCCAGCCGTTCGAAGGGACAGATGCTATCGCTTCGCCGTTGCTTTCTGCTTCTTTTTCCTTGGCCAGCAATTCGACTTCTTCGATGAGTGTGTCCATCAATTCTTCCATGGGAACCTTGCGAACGAGCTTCCCTTTCTTGAATAAAATGCCTTTGCCCTCGCCGCCGGCAATCCCGATATCGGCCTCTTTCCCCTCTCCGATACCATTGACGACACAACCCAACACCGACACGTTCAACGGGGTCTTGATATGCCCGAGCTTCTTCTCCAATTCGTTCGCCATCCGGACGACGTCGATTTCAACGCGCCCACAAGTCGGGCACGCGATGACATTGATACCCCGATGACGTAATTCAAGTGACTTGAGAATTTCAAATCCGACTTTGACTTCGTCGACCGGATCCGCCGCCAACGACACACGCAACGTGTCCCCTATGCCCTGCGAAAGCAAGTACCCCAGGCCGATGGAAGACTTCACCGCACCCGTCATGGCCGTTCCCGCCTCGGTAATCCCGATATGCAAAGGATAATCGGACTGATGGGCAAAGAGCCAGTAGGCATCGATCGCGTGATGGACGTCCGAGGCTTTGAGCGACACTTTCATGTTGGTAAAGCCCACGTCTTCGAGCGCACGCACGGCGTTCAGCGCCGACTCGGCCAACGCCTCCGGAGAAGGCCATCCGTACTTCTCCAGCAATGGTCGTTCGAGCGACCCGCCATTGACGCCGACTCGAAGCGGAATTCCTCGCTCATTCACGGCCTTGATGACTTCTTCCACTTTCCACCACGCACCGATATTGCCGGGATTGATACGGACACAATCGACGATCTGGGCGGCCTTCAAGGCAAGCCGATGATCGAAGTGAATGTCGGCAATCAGCGGTACCGACATGGCCGCTTTGATGTGCGGAAGGGCTTGGGCGGCCTCGTCGTCCGGAACGGCCACGCGGATGATTTCGCAGCCGGCGGCTTCAAGCTGGTGAATCTGCGCGACCGTTGCAGTCACATCGCGTGTGTCCGTCGAACACATGGATTGCACGGACACGGGCGCATCGCCCCCGACCTTCACCTTGCCGACTTGGATTTGCCGAGTCTTGCGTCTGTTGATATGCATCGTCTGAACCGCTTAGCCCCCTACTGTTTACCGCTCACCTTTTACGTTTCACTGCCGAATCAGCTCCCCTGTTCATCTCCATGAGGGAGATGGCCGGCGAGCGCTGCACCTGTGAGGGGGGATTTTACGGCTGGGGCTTTACCGATCACTTCCTTCACGCTTTGATAGATTCCTTCAGCCGTCAACCCATACCGTTCCCGCAACAGATCCTGGGGCCCCTGTTCGATATACCAATCGGGCAGGCCTAGAACCTTTGTCTTCACGTCCGTCAGCCCGGCTTCAGAAAGGGTTTCCAGCACGGCGGACCCAAACCCACCGATCTTACAACCTTCTTCCACCGTCACGACGTAACGGACTCTCTTCGCCACATCGACGATCAATTCATGATCAAGTGGCTTGACGAATCGTCCGTTCACGACCGTCGTGGAGATCCCTTCATTACCGAGCCGTTCGGCTGCCTGAACAGCCTGCCACACTGAGACACCGATCGCAATGATCGCCACATCCGTTCCCTCACGGAGAAGCTCACCTTTCCCGAGAGGCAAGGCCTGAGGAACCGAGTCCATTTTCACTCCAAGACTCACCCCGCGTGGATATCGAACCGAAATCGGTCCGTTGAACTCCAAACAGGTTTTCACCATGTGCTGCAGTTCGTTTTCATCTTTGGGAGCCATGACAACCATATTGGGTACGTGCCGCAGGTACGCGTAGTCGAAGGCCCCATGATGAGTCGTCCCGTCCTCCGCGACGAGTCCTCCTCGATCAATGAAGAACGCCACTGGAAGATTCTGGGTGGCGACATCGTGCACGACCTGGTCATAGGCTCGCTGCAGGAAGGTCGCGTACATCGCCACCACCGGCTTCATGCCCTGCGTCGCAAGCCCCGCCGCGAACGTCACCGCATGTTGCTCGGCAATCCCGACGTCATACAGACGATCCGGAAACTCTTTTTCAAATCCCGTCAACCCCGTACCTTCACACATCGCTGCCGTAATGGCTACCACGCGCTTATCTTCACGGGCCAATTTGACGAGTGCATCCATCGCGATCGCCGTATACGAAGGGCGTGCTGCCTTTTTCGCTGGCGCCCCAGTCTCCCGAACAAACGGCGGGCAGGCATGGAACCACACCGGATTTTTCATGGCCGGCTCGTACCCGAGCCCCTTCTTCGTGATGATATGCAGCAGGACCGGCCCCCCCATCTTCAATACATTCTCAAGCGTGGGAAGGAGATGCTCGAAATTGTGGCCGTCGATGGGCCCACTGTACTGAAACCCCAGCTCTTCAAAGAGTAATCCCGGAAGAATCACGCCTTTCGCAAGTTCTTCGGCTCGGCGAGCGAGTTTCTGCATGTCGGAGCCGATGTGAGGAATCTTCCCCAGCAGCTGACCGGTCTCCTGGCGCACCTTGCCATAGAATTCGCCGGTAATCGTTCGACTCAGGTAGGCGGAAATGGCTCCCACGTTTTTCGAAATCGACATTTGGTTGTCGTTTAAAATCACGAGAAAGTCTTTTCCCAGTCCCCCGGCATGGTGCAGCCCTTCCAACGTCATCCCCGCCGTCATGGCGCCGTCGCCGACGACACAGACAACCTTGTTCTTCTGCTTCAACTGCTCTCTGGCCTCGACCATGCCGAAGGCGGCCGACACCCCGGTCCCCGCATGGCCGGCGTTGAACGTATCGTATTCACTCTCTTCCCGCTTACAAAACCCGCTCAATCCGCCATACTGACGAAGGGTGTGGAACTGCTCACGCCGGCCAGTGAGGAGTTTGTGCGTGTACGACTGATTGCTGGTGTCCCAGACGATTTTGTCGGTCGGCGTGTCCAGGAGATATTGCAAGGCGACCGTGAGCTCGACGACGCCTAAATTCGAAGCCAGATGTCCGCCCACATGTGAGACTGCTCCGATAATCTGTTCACGAATCTCCTGGCACAATGCCGGAAATTTGTCCGGAGACAACCGCTTCAGATCGGCAGGACTATGGATCGTCTTCAATATGGACATAGATGGTCTCCTTCGTTCACGCCTCATTAGCAGCTGGCCTACGTACAGGACCGACCGGCACTAGGTGCTAAATTTGGGTGGAGTTTCACACATGAACCACATGAAGTCAAGCACTTGTGCAAGATGTCGTGGTGAACATCCTCTCTCCTAGACCGTATGATCGCGAGACTGGGAACTGTCCTAGTGGTATGGGAACCGGATGATCGGCTAGTATGGAAAGTCGAGTCCAGCAAAAATAGCTCCTCCTTCTTTACTGAACCCGTAGTCGATCCGTCCCACGACATTGGGTCGAATGATCCCTCGAAATCCGATACCCGGCGTAATGCGATAGTCCTTGAAGCTTACATTCTTAAACGAGTTGAACACTTGCCCCGTATCGATGAACGGCGCAATCTCGAAATCCGCCATGACCCCGGCCAGACGCGTCCGCAGTATATGAATGCGCTCTTCAATACTGAAGGCAATCAGCTGCTTATCGATGTACCGATCAACACCAAACCCGCGCAGATTATTCGGTCCACCTAACGAGCTCTGCTCGTAAAACGGAACATCCGAGCCGAGTGTGGCTTGGAGATCGCCGCGAATCACCAAAATCGCCCGCTTGGATTCACTCGCAAACATCTTTTTGATTTCGAGACCGTACCTGGAATACAGAGGATCCGCGCTATTTTTGAAGTTGTAGTTCAGCTCAGCATAAGCCGTAACCGCCATCCCATCCGTCGGGGTCACCAAGTTATTCCGCGTGTCATAGTGAAAGCTGATCCGCTGGCCGAGAATCGTCGCCCCTCCCACACCCGGCGCATCGGGGAAAATATCCCTGGAAAAGGGGAGTTCCGTGGCGCCCTGTTGGATCGATTGCATGTGCCGCAATCGCTGGCTCACCGCAATTTGTGTGACCTCGTTCGCATAGACACCGAATTTCCAGTTCAACCTCGTCTCAGGAGCCGTGTAGTTGGACTCACTGCCCTCCACAGTGGTCGGACCAAGCCCGAAAAACCGCACCGTGGCGTTCTTGAAATACATGGCGCTGAACCCAATGCTATACCGGCCATTACTGAAACCCGGGTCGACATAGCTCAACAGGAATTTTCGCTCGATTTCTTCCGTCCAGGACGCGATGCCTCGGAGCTCCTTTCCCCCCGGCTCATAACGGAACAGATTGACGGTTCCACGGGTGCCTACGATCGAATTATAGACCACCATCGGCGCGACCAAATACTTGAGGTCTCCATCCGGTCCGGTGATGAGAGCCGGTACGATCATCCCTACATCATTGCCGTCGTTTTTGCTGGAACTGACGGCAGGAATCGGGAAAAGCCGCACATCGGCGAGCGCGCAGGTGAGCGCAACGGGGCACAGGCCCCAAAGCAGTAGGAGCGCGACACCGACCACAAGGCTACGCATAGACGTACTCATGATTCCGCAAACGACGTTATGGCGCCTTGAGCTTGTCGGTTTTTTTGCGGAGCTGATCGACGAGATCCGAATAGGAAGAGGCGCGGAGAATCTTCGAAAACTGCCCACGGTAGTTGTTCACCAGACTGACGCCGTCTACGATCACGTCATAGACTCGCCAATCATTTGCCTTGTTGATCAAGCGATAATCAAGCGGAATCTCCGTCTTGCCTGACAACACTTTGGTCCTGACTTCCGCGTACTCTTTCTCCGTTAGCTCATTGAGATACTGCACGCCCTCGCCAGAATAGGTTTCGACCTTATCCGCATACGAATTGGTCAGCAACGTTTGAAAGAGCTCGACAAATTCCTGTTTTTGCTGAGGGGTCAGCTGGTTCCAGGGAGCCCCGAGCGCTCGTCGGGACATCTCCGCATAGTCAAACCGTGCCGCCACCACCTTTTCCAGCAGGTTTCGCCGCTCCTCCGCCTTCTCCGGCTGCTTGAGTTCCTTTTCCCGCACGAGGCGGAGCACTTCGTCGATCGTCGCCTTCATGGAGTCCGTCGGAGGCCCCGCGTATCCCGGCACCGCCACCACTCCGAGGCAAAGCACCATCATGAGCACCATGAACCAGGAGCTGCCGCTCCGCTCAGCCCTAGTATTCCTGATCGCTATCATCGCACCCCTCTCTCCGACACCAATATATATCAATGTATATCTAGGTTGGTCTTTCCCGCCACGTCCGCAAACAAGTCCGGTTAGTTGACCTTACCATGAACGTATTGACTCACTAACTCCTCCAAGTCGAGCCCTGATTCCGTATCACGAATGGCATCACCCGGTTTCAAAGGATCTCCTCCTCCTCCCGGCGAAAGCGCAAGGTATTTTTCGCCGATGATCCCCCTGGTTTTGATCGAGGCAATGGTATCGGAGTAGAGCTTCGTCCCATTTTGCACCGCCAACCGCACCATCGCCCGGTCCTCTTTCAGACTGATCCCCTTGACTCGGCCCACCTCCACGCCGGCAACCTCCACAGCCGCTCCGGCTTTCAACCCTGTGGCTGAATTGAACAGCGCATCCACTTCGTAGACATCTCCCCCGATCAGTTCTAATTTGCCGAGTTTTATCGACAGATAGCCTAAGCAGACAATCCCGACCAGCACGAACACTCCGACGACCAGCTCCAACTTGCTTTTCTCCATCATGGCGCTCCTCTAGCGGGCTTTTGCGAATGGTCTGAGACTTCAGCATCCTGCTGGTCCGAAGAACCCGCTTTGGTCAGCGACACCGTGCCGCCGACCGAAATGAATTCCCTGATTTCAGGATCGGTCGTCCGTTGAAATTCTTCCGGCTCCGCCATCACGGCTATTCTCCCACGCTTCAACATCGCAACATAATCCGAAATCCCGAATATCTCCGGAATCTCATGGCTCACCATCACGGCGGTAAACCCGAACTTCCGCTGCATGCTGGTAATCAGATCATGAATCGACTTGGCCATGAGCGGATCGAGTCCCGTCGTCGGCTCGTCGAAAAGAATAATCTCCGGTTGCATCACCAACGCGCGGGCCAGGCCGGCGCGCTTCCGCATGCCCCCGCTCAATTCCGCCGGAAACTTGTGACCCATTCCGGCCAACCCTACTTGTTCCAGCTTTTCATCGACACGGCTGGTCACATCCGGCCCCTTCATTCGCAGTCGCTCTCTGAGGGGAAACGCCACGTTTTCAAAAACGGTCAACGAGTCGAACAGCGCCGCCCCTTGAAACAACATCGCGAACCGTTTGCGCACTTCGTTGAGGGCATGGCCGCGAAGTCGCGAGATCTCGACGCCGTCGACCCACACTTCCCCGGAGTCAGGCTGGAGCAAGCCGATCATGTGCTTGAGCAACACGCTCTTGCCTTCTCCGCTTCGGCCGATGATCGTCGTGAGCTTCCCTTCAGGCACGACAAGGTCGATGCCTCGCAGCACCGGTTGTCCTCCGAACATCTTTGTCACGCCGACGAGCTTCAGCATGGTTACATCAACAACGATGTCAGGAAATAGTCCCAGATGAGAATCAAGACCGACGACAACACGACCGCCTCCGTCGTGGCGGTGCCAAGCCCTTCAGCGCTCATCTTGGTGTAAAATCCTTTATAGCAACAGATCCAGCTCACGATCAGCCCAAAACTAATCGATTTGAGAATGCCGCCGTAGACATCTTTCCATTCCACCGCGGACTCGATGGAGTTCCAATACGAGCCGGCGTTGACGCCAAGCAGTTCCACCCCGACCAGATGGCCGCCGTAGATTCCCACCACGTCGAAGATTGCAACCAACAGCGGCACTCCGATCAACCCGGCGACCAGTTTCGGCGTAATCAGATACTGGAGCGGATTAATGGCCATCGTGTCGAGCGCGTCGATCTGTTCCGTGATCCGCATAATGCCGATCTCCGCGGTAATCGCGGAACCGGCGCGGGCCGTCACCATGAGCGCAGCCAACACCGGCCCCAATTCGCGAATCATGCTGATCGCAACCGCGGAACCTAACAGTCCTTCCGACCCAAACTTTCTTAACGTATAGTAGCCTTGCAGCGCCAGCACCATGCCGGTAAAGGCCGCCGTCAGCACGACAACGAACGTCGACTTGTAGCCGATGAAGTGGAGTTGCTTGATGATTTGGATGCCCCGCAGCGGCGGCCGCGCCAGCCAGGCGAAGGACGTGACCACAAAGATCAGCATCCGACCCATTTCCGCCACATAGGTAAGGGCCCAACGGCCCACGAGCTCGAATAGCTTCATGATCAAGTCGGCGAGAGTTCTTTCTTCGGTCGCTCGGTCGCCATGGCCGCCGCATAGGTCCGGAAAAAGACCCTCAAGGCCTCTGCTGCGATCAGACTTTGTCGACGAAGCCGGCCAAGACCCAAGAGGCATGAAGGGGCGGCCAAGACGGTGCCCATACCTTTGATCCACCCAGTGGGCCTGAGAAAAAGATTGAAGTCAAGCGGAAGATCTTCGTCCTGGAGATCCGAAACGGATCGGATGATCACAAAGGGAACCTGTGCGCGTTGCGCGTGAGCAGCCAACGTTGCACTTTCCATATCGAGGCCGATGGCCTGAATGCTTTGCGCAAGCTTTCGTTTTTCTTGGGCACTGCCGATCACATGATCGGTCGAGATAAATCGCCCGATGCGCTCGAACGGCACCAGGGTCTCGACAAACGTCATCGCGAGATCTCGCTCCTCACCCGGCATATCGAGAATTTCTGACGGCTCGCCACCGGGATTGCCTCGACGCACGACCTCACGACCGACCAAGAGCGCCCCGATATCCGCTGCAATAAGCGCACAGGCAAACCCCGTCGACACCACAAGGTTGAACGATTGGTTGTCGAGCAACTGGGCGGCACATTGTCCCGCTTTATCAGGACCGACGCCGGTTTGAGCCAGCCAATACTCCCTGTCACCTATCGTGCGCACGAAAACCTGGCGGCCACAGATTCGGCGTTCACTCCCAGGAGAGAACGCCGATTGAACAGCCCTCATTTCCCATGGGGTGGCTGCAAAAATGGCGATTCGCTTAGCTGGCGCAGCACCAGTTGAGTGCGTGGAAAGAGAGCCGGAGAGGGTCAATGCTCGGACCGATATGTGTCAGGTCCTTGAATATGATGGCGAAGTTCCTCAGCCCGTATCTTCCCGCGGGAACGGAGGTTACGGTACATCGCCAGAGCCCAGAGTGGGAAGTACTGGCAATACCAATGATAGCGAAGATAAAAGACACGCGGAAATCCCGTGCCGGTATGGCTAATTTCCTCCCACGATCCGTCCTTCATCTGCCAACGCAGGAGAAACTGCACCCCGCGCGCGACACTGAAGGAATCAATCGCACCAGCTGACATCAGCGCCATCAACGCCCATGCGGTTTGTGAGGGTGTGCTGTCCCCTTTCCCGTGAAACTCACACTCATCCCGATAGGAAAGACAAGACTCACCCCACCCGCCATCAGGATTCTGTCTCGATTCCAACCAGGCAACCGCTCGACGGATATACGGCGCTGAAAGATCCTCACCGATGGCTCTGAGCCCTGCCAAGACGGACCAGGTCCCGTAAATATAATTCACACCCCAGCGTCCGTACCAACTGCCGTCTTTCTCCTGCTCTTTTTTCAGAAACGCCAAGGCCGGTCCGGCGGCTGGATGCGTCTTGTCATATCCCAATGCACCGAGCATCTCCAGACAACGCCCGGCCAGATCAGAGGTACTGGGGTCCAAGAGCGCTTTATGATCGGCAAAAGGGATATAGTTGAAGACGACTCGATTGTTGTCTTTATCGTATGCGCCCCAGCCACCGTCGGATCCCTGCATTGCCAAAACCCATTGCATCCCGCGGCGAATAGACTCGTTCAGCTCGTTCTCCTGGCCGGAGATCTTCAATTTGGAGAGCGCCATGATGACCACTGCGGAATCGTCAACATCCGGATATGATTCATTCTCGAACTGGAAGTACCATCCACCCGGTTCTGCGTTCGGCGAGGAAATGATCCAGTCGCCGACTGTCTTGGTTTGCCGGGACATCAGATACCGGCCTGCCTTTTGGAGCGCCGGATGATCCTGCGGCACTCCCGCTTCAACCAGCGCATTCGTGAGCAACGCGGTATCCCAAATGGGAGAAAAACAGGGCTGGAGATGGAGAGTCGGGACGACCTCACTATCGATCATCGCGGAATCGCAAACTTCCAGCGCCTCAATCTCACGAAGCGCCTTAACCACCAATGGGTCATCGGCATCGTATCCCAGGCATTTAAGCGCCATGATGGAGTTGGCCATCGCCGGATAGATGGCACCGAGCCCCCCGGACCCTTTGAGGTGATCCACCATCCAGCAAGCGGCCTTGTGCAACGCCTTTTCCCGTAACACCCGCATGGGCATCCGATCATAGAGTTTCAGCATCACATCCAATGCCACAAAGAAGTTATGCGGAGTGAACCAGGCCTGATCCTTGTTGAACGGAGGGTATTTCCAATAGCGAACCTCCGGGCGCGGGGTCGAATACAACTCATCGATACCTTGTTCACGTGGAATACGACAGACCGGGCGGTGGGCAAAGACGATGAGCAAGGGAATCAGCACGGCCCGAGACCAATACGAGATCGCATAGATGCTGAAGTAGAACTTCTTCGGTAACAACATCAGTTCGACGGGCATGTGGGGAACACCTTCCCAATCGTACTGATCGAACAAGGCCAGCGTGATTTTTGTAAACACGTTGGCTTGTAGGACACCGCCCATCGCCAGAATCCGTTCTTTGGCCCGAACCATAAACGGTTCGTCCGCCGACACACCGCTTAATTTGAGCGCAAAGTATGCCTTAACCGATGCGCTGATCTCCGCCGGGCCGCCGTAATAGATCGGCCATCCGCCATCGGGTAGTTGCGTCGTTTGGAGGTATCGGACAGCCTTCGCCTCTCGATCAGGATCGATCCGATCAAGGAATCGACGCAGCATGATGTATTCGGAGGTCAGCGTGGTGTCCGCTTCCAGCTCGGCAACCCAATACCCTTCGGCATGCTGACGGTTGAAGAACCACGACTGACTCCGCCTGATCGCGTCATCTACCGCATCAGGTTGACTCACGGCATGACCGATGGGCCGGCGAGTAGCTGAAGAATCCAATGACGGTAAAATAACCGGTTTGTCAGAAACCAACCGAAGCGACGCGACAGGAGTCAATTCCGCGGCAGGATCGAGTCGCCCGTGCACAGTCGAGAGTAGGCTGTCGGAGAGGCGATTGAACAACGCCTTGATGATATTCATGAATTTTTATGACTTGATCGACAGGGCTGAGGAGGGTGAAAGACCGGCATCTTGCAATGGTCTCCCTTCGTAAACCTTTTCAATACCCACGGAGAACACACCTGAGGCTTATAACAGACGATTGGAAACGAGTCAAGCGAGGGACCTGAGAAGTGCCTGATGTACCTATAGTTTTTAGCTCGTGTCGTCGATCGGGAACACCACTTCCACAGCATCCATAACTGAACGTTGCGGCATTCCTCCACCATCCACTTCATGCGAGAGACGTCACCCCTCTCTCGTCAAAGCTACAGATAGCACGTGGACAGCACCCTGCACGAAGCGTGACTGATCGACACCGCGATCAGTGCCGGATCGGCATAAGGCAAGAGGCGAAAGTATCCCCCACCGGGAGTAGGAAGCTGAATACCGCAGAGGTTCGCTGTAGGCAGGAGTAACGATCCAGGAATTCATGCCATTCGAGGCACCCCCCCAACCGGCACAGTCACCGGCCCGGTCGCGACTCTCGTTGAGACTTGCAGCGTAAGTAATCTCCGGGCAAAGAAAGTTAGGGCCGCACACCAGTGAACGCGAGACGGAGGCGCCGTTCACCTTTCCCCTGGCGGAGACAGCTCGGGATTTCTTAGGATGACGAATGCTGGTTCGATTGGTGACTTATGCTGCTATTCACAACATATCCTCACCAAGGACACGTGAGTGTGAGTTAGAAAAAGGTGTGCACAGGAAAGCAATGAGGACAAGATGGGAAAAGATTACCGCGTCAAGAGGACAACGAGAGCAACGAAGCTCCACAAGGTGACTGAGAGACGTAGTCCGTTGACAATACCTCTTGCGGACCTCAAAGGGTCATGCTCCAACTCGTCCCTCCGCTCGTACTGCGTCACCCGCAATGGCTCCGCCTCCGCTTTGCAGTTGGGCGTGAGCAGTGCTTCCAAGGTCACATGAGCAAGAGCGACCGACTGTGGGTGGAGCCCTCTATCCTGAATTTGCGAAAGTGCCATGATCCCTCCTCGTTGATGCAGGTTGTGAAGCAGTTTTCACACTCTTGCTAGAGCAACAACGATACCGTGAGTCATTCGCCATTTCATAACAAAACCACTTTCTTTGACCCCACATCCACTATTGGCGGAGAAGAGTGATCACCTCCATAAACTGTTGACAAATTACGTCTTACTTCAATAAGGGCAACCACGTCTCAGTACGTGATGGGAGTACGATCCACAACTCTGTAGCTCTTTCGGATGACTAGAGCCTTTCCCGGCATATGACCTGGACATTCTTGAACAATAAAATGCCAATTACCTACGGGAATTGGCACCTGCAGAGACAAAAGATGCAACGGGTGGTAAGCAGAATGCTGTGTCCGTCACCTGGAGACAAGCCACGGCTGACGGTAAACCCGTCCGAAACGAGTCTAATCAGGACAGTGACGTACGGTGTGAAAACTCCAAATTCTTACGTTGCGCAGAAGCTCGTGGCGCCGGACGGCCGATAGCTATACCGGTTGCAAATCGCCGAGCCTGACGGACACCAATTTCGACACCCCCGGCTCTTCCATCGTGACGCCGAAGAGGGAATCAGCAATGCTCATCGTCCGCTTATTGTGCGTGATGACGAGAAACTGCGCGTTCTGCGCCAGCTCTTTCAAGACTCCGGTAAACCGGCCGATGTTTTCCTCGTCCAGCGGGGCATCGATTTCGTCCAACAGACAGAACGGTGTCGGCCTGATCAGAAAGCTGGCAAACAACAGCGCCATCGCCGTGAGTGTCTTTTCTCCGCCAGACAGCATCGTGATGCTCTTCAGCCGTTTTCCAGGCGGTTGCGCCACGATTTCAATACCCGGCTCTTGACTGCCGGAAGATTCACCGTTTTCAGCCGGCGGCTCATCGACCAACTGCAGCTCGGCCCGCCCGCCAGGGAAGAATTGGCCGAAAACCTCGGTGAACTTCTGCTGCAACTCCTGGTACGTGGCAGCAAACATCTCTTTGGTCGTCTGGTGAATCCGCTGAATAATTTCCTTCAGTGAAGCGATCGAATTCGACAAATCCTGCTCCTGGACTGACAAAAACGTATGGCGTTCTTCCAGCGCTTGGTGCTCGCTGATCGCCGCCAAATTGATGGGGCCCATTCGATCCAGTCGGTCACGGAGCTTCTGCAACTGTTCTTTCAACTCGGCATCGGAGCGGGGCGCAGTTTCTTGGACGGCCGTGGTCTCCGCCTCGTGTATCGGTTCGCTCAACTGCCTAGGATCGTCAATGAGTGTAAGGGGATCAAGCTGATACGTTCCCGACAATGTTCCTTCGACCGTCCCCAGGTGCGTGCGAATTTCTGCTCGGCGAACCTCAACCGTCATTCGAGCGTCTCGTAAGACCGAAATCCCTCGTCGCAACTCTTCCAGACCGGACTCACGCGTTTGACTCGCCACCAGTTGTTGCGCCTGTTGTTCCTGAGCGGCGACCAATTCTCCTTTCACCCGTCCGGCAATGACACCAAGCTCTTGGCAGAGGCCCTCCTGTCGAGCTTGTTCTGTCTGGCTCTGCTCGATGAACCCCTTCAGACTGTTCAGGTGTTCACCCAATGCGCGACGCCGATCTTCCGTCTCCTGAATCTGTTGGGTCACCCGAGTCCGGTTCAGTTGCTCATGTTGCCGTTTGGCTCGCAAGCTCTCTGCGGTCAGCTTTGCCTCGGTCACATGTTCCTGGTGCGTTCTCATATTTTGATCGAGCAGGCCCAGCCGCTCGCGCACCCGCCCCAACATCGTGTCCTGTCCGTTCTTCTCAGCCAGCCACTGACCCAATTGAGTCTGGAGCGAGTGCGATTCTTGTTCCAACCGCTGACCTTCGCTGACACCGTCCTGAATTTCCGTCTCCATCGCAGCGAGTCGATGGTCAAGGTCGTTCAGCACATGCTGAAGCTTCTCCGCATCCTTGCGCAGCGACAGATCCTGCATCTCGGCGTCACGAAGCGCATCTCCGAGTCGGCGGTCCTGCTGAGTGAGCATCTGGATCTGGACGGACACCATCTCCCGCTGTTGCTTGCTCTGATCGAGCTCCGTCACGAGCACCTGGCGTTTGGTTTCAAGATCGATCACCTCGCGCCGGCGTTCCAGCAACCCCGGCGTTCCTTGAACCTGACCACCCGTCACCATACCCGACGCATCCACCACTTCCCCGTCCAGAGACACTAGGATGGGACCGTCCGGAGCGCTCCACGCATGTTGCTCCCACAATTGCATTGCCTGGTCCAATGAGCGAACAATGACGACACGATCGAACAACGAATCGCGAGCCGCCGTTCGAGCCGCGTCGGTTTGAACCAGATCCACGGCGAGCCCGACAACGCCCGGCTGCGCCGCGATCGACGTCCACCAGTCATGAGTCCGTCCGCCTTCCCATCGTGGGCGCTGTGGGATAAAGCTGCCTCGCCCCAGCGATTCTTGTTGAAGGAATCGAATCAACCGTCGCCCGACGGACGGTTCATCCACAAACCACCCTCGAACGCGCTCCCCCAACACCGCCTCCACCGCCCGTTCCATCCCTGACGGAACCACCAACCATTCAGCCACCGCATCCCGTACCCCGTCGCAAGACTTCAAGGCGGGACCTTGCTGGGCCCCCTGCCGACCGTAGCCCATCTCCTCACGAACCACACCCTGCAATGCCTCAAGACGGGAATCCACTCCGGCCAGCTCTTCCGAACGTCGTAAGATTACCGGGTCCAGCGACTGGAGCACGCTCGTCGCTTGAGCGGCCTCTTCTTGCACGGTCCGTTGCTCCGTCCGAAGTTGCGTGACCAGGCGATCGGCCTCTCCATATTCCTTGCGCAAGATCTCGTAGCGTTCGATCGCCGATTCACGTTGGCTGCGCAGTTCGTCCCGCTCCGAGGATAAGCGAATACCGCGGCCCGCGAGATCGTCCATTCGCTTGGCCAATTGCGAGATGCCTTGTTCTGTATTCGCGACAAGCACCGCCAATTGCAGCACATCTTTGCGCCCTCGCTCCTCTTCCGCAACGGCTGCAGCCCGTTGATTGAGCAAGCGCATCAGCTCTTCATCGAGTTCCCCGAGAATCCGATCCCGAATCGCCATCTCCTCTTCGACCGACGTCAATGATGACTCGATGGCGTGAAGGCCGGCGGCCAGCTGCTCTTGTGATCGGACCAGTTCTTCCAGCTCAGCCGACTCCTGTACCTGTTGTTGGCTGAATAACAGTCCTCGATTTCGTTCGACCTCCGCCGCCGTCAGCGCGTGGGCCTGCCGCTGTTCGACGCCCGCCAGTTCCTCCCGAATCTTCCCGATGGAATCGGCGGTCGCGATCGCATCAAGGCGAGCCTGTTCGAGCTCTGTTGTCAATCGAGCCAGGTCGGCCGCTTTCTCAGACTCTTGTTGATCCAGGTTCAGAACGTCGGTGTCCGCCTCCTGCAACGTCTGTCGCAACACCTTGAATTCCCGGGTCAACAATATCACTTCGATTTCACGCGCCTCCCCCTGCAATGCCTGAAACGTGCGAGCCTGGCGCGCTTGGCGTTCCAACGAATTGAGTTGCTTCTTGACCTCCGCCACGATGTCTCGGACACGCAAGAGATTCTGCTGCGTCGATTCCAACTTCCGCAACGCCTCGGCCTTTTGCTTCTTATACCGGACGATGCCCGCAGTCTCCTCGATCAGTTCACGCCGGTCTTGCGGCGATGCATTCAGAATCTGATCGATCTGGCCCTGGGCAATGACCGTGTGTCCTTTGCTCCCAGCCCGTGTATCGAGCAACAAACTGCGGATATCCTTCAACCTGCAGTGAATCTTGTTGATGAGATACTCACTCTCACCGTTGCGGTACAACCGGCGGGTAATCATCATCTCTTGCGCTTCAGTCAGCTCGCTTGGAAGCCCCGAGCCACCATCCAACCTCATCATCGTGGGATCAAGACCGCCGATCACCAGCGACACCTCCGCCATTCCCAAGGGTTTGCGAAGTTCGGTGCCGTTAAAAATGACGTCTTCCATCTTTTCGCTTCTGAGGGTTTTGGTGCTTTGCTCGCCTAACACCCATAGGATGGCATCTACGACATTGCTCTTTCCGCTCCCATTCGGACCGACGATCGCGGTGACTCCCTCGGGAAATTCAATCTTGGCTTCCGCGAACGACTTGAAGCCCATCATGCTCATGGATTTCAGATGCATCGGCTCACCTTCGTTACGCCCACATCAGGCACGTGCGAGAAACAAAAAAGTTTCCGGCCTTGTATCACAAGGGTTCTGAGAAATCAAAATAAAACACATTGCATGGTGTGCGGTTGATATGGCCCTACAACATGTAGGGCCATATGGGATATGCGCGGATGGCACCGCCGGCTAACCAGCGATGCTACCTACCGGCTTTTTCGAGGATTCTATCTGGACAAGTTCCTTCGGCAAGAGGAATTCGACGTCTTCCTCGATCACCGTGAGTTCTTCAACATCGGACGGTTCCGACGCTCTCAGGAACGCAACCACCTCCGTGACCAGGATTTCCGGAGCTGACGCGCCGGCCGCAATCCCGACTGCCTTGGCCCCTTGCAGCCACGCAGGATCAATGTCGGCGGCTGAATCGATCAGATACGACGGAATGCCGCATTGTTCCCCCAATTCGCGGAGACGATTGGAATTGGAGCTGTTCGGCGACCCGATGACCAGAATGACGTCCACCAAACGAGACAATTCCTTGACGGCATTCTGCCGGTTTTGCGTTGCGTAGCAGATGTCTTCCTGATGTGGACCCTTGATGTTGGGAAATCGCTGATGCAATGCGCCGACGATGTCCCGACATTCATCTACACTCAGCGTCGTCTGTGTGACATACGACAGATTGACGGTGTTGTCCACCTGCAGCTTTTCTACGTCTTCCACCGAAGACACCAAATGAAACTTGTCGGGAACCTGACCCAGCGTCCCGATCACTTCCGGGTGACCGGCGTGACCGATCAAAATCAATTCATACCCCTGGGTATAATCGCGGTTGACTTCGTTGTGAACCTTGATCACGAGCGGGCAGGTTGCATCGATCACGTGCAGACGACGATGATTCGCTTCTTCCCACACCGACTTCGCCACGCCATGCGCGCTGAAAATGACGACCGACCCCTCAGGCACTTCGTTCAACTCTTCCACAAAGACCGCGCCTTTTCGTCGGAGCGAATTCACGACGTGTCGGCTATGGACGATCTCGTGACGAACATAAATCGGAGCGCCGTACTTCTTGAGCGACAAATCCACGATATCGATCGCCCGATCGACACCGGCGCAAAACCCACGGGGATTGGCGAGATATATCTTCATGATGGCGGAACTCCTCGGTTCAGCACTAAAACCATGTCGGCATATAAGGGCTGACGATACGTCAGATCAGCGGGTCTCGTCAACCGAATTGCTTGCACCGCCAACGTCAGAGGTCTTCCTCCCATATTGAGATCATACTGGAGTATCTGCGTGCGCATCATCGCCAAGCGGACTCTTCGTGATTTCCGGCAACGGCAACCTCAGGCGAAGGCTCCTTTGGAAGCCTGACATCAAGAAGCCGCGCGAGCCGATTGGGCTTCGCCGTCGGCAGTGAAACTCCGCTTCAGGACCGTCGGTCGTATCGCAGGATAACCGAGTGGTCTTCAACATCACGTGCAATCACTATCGTATCGTGACCAAGATCAATTGCCCTTATCGAATCGTCGCATACGCTTTATTGGAATGCATAAAGAAGAGTACGACTCTGCCGATGTCACAACAATATGACGGTTCGGAGGAACTATGACCATTGCGCCGATCAGATCAAAGCGAGACTATGAACGAGCGCCGCGCCGTATCGAAGAACTGATGGGTGCCAAGCCAAGGACCAAAGCGGCATCCCCGACCACAGGCGAGTTGACAAACACCGTCATTTGTACGTGTGCTCATCCCGCTTGGCAAGTTTCAAGATCACTACCTTTTTTTGTTGATCGTCGACATCGTACAGCACCCGGTAAGGACCGATGCGGAGGCGGTACTCAGCCGTGAATTGCGACACGATGAGCCGACCGGCGAGCTTCTTGGTCCGTTTGCCCTGAGGCTTCGGATTCGTCGCGAGAGTTCGAATGGCTGTGACAATAGCGTCGCGGTAGTCGGCGGCAACATGCTCTAACGACTTTTGAAATGCACGCTCGACTCGCTCGCTCGGAAAGACAACTTCGTAGGGCAACTATAGCCCCATCTTTTTGAAGAGACGTTCGGCAGGAACCTGTTTGCCTTGGGCGTGCTCGGCGCGCGCCCGTTCAATTTCGCCGAGGAGCTTCTTGTCCTTCAGCTCATCAAGGGTTTCGACCAAGTCCAACATGTCTTCGTAGGGCACAAGGAATGAGACGGGTTTTCCATGGGACACCACCAGGGAGGGAGACTTTGAACGGATGAGTTTGGAAAGTTGCGCCTGTGCCTCCCGCACATTGACCGGCCTGGCATTTCGAAGCAAGTTACTCGCGCCCATTCGTATCTCCGTTTGTATGGCAGTTGTATAGACATTAGCAGGTTCGGTTCCGGCCCGCAAGGTGATTATTGAACAACATGCGGACACGCTGTGGAAACAGCTCGCATCGCGCAAGCGGATCACAAGTCGGGTCAGTTGTGCCGGTTGCTATCCTCTACGGAGGCAATAAAAATGGCGCACGGCTAAAAGATACGGAGCACGCATGCCGGGCCGGACTGCCGCACTCGCGAAACTTACTCCTCCCAGACTCTATGCAGTAACCCCTCGTGAGCGCCTCTTCACATTGGTCAAAGAACGATGTCGGCACCACCCGTTGATTTGGGTGGCCGGTCCTCCGGGAGCGGGCAAGACTTCCCTCGTCGCCAGTTATCTCGCCGCGCACAAGCAGCGCGCGCTGTGGTATCACGTCGATCCCGGCGATGCCGATCTTGCCACATTTTTTCACTACCTTGCGCTGGCCGCTCAAGCCGCGGCCGGGCGGAGGCGGCTTCGCTTACCGGCACTGACGCCGGAATTCATGGCGGATGTGCCGGGATTCACGAGACGGTTCATGCGCGAGCTGTGGTCGAAGGTTCCCCTGCCGGCGGTGTTGGTTCTCGACAATTATCAAGAGGTACCGGTCGGGGCGGCCCTTCACAGTATACTTCCCATCGCGCTCGCCGAGTTTCCAGAGGGAGCGGCGCTCATTAGCATCAGCCGTGGAGAAGCGCCTGAGCCGTTTGTAAGAGAACTGGTGCACAATGGGGTGGGACACATTCGGTGGGAAGATTTGAGACTCACCTTCGAAGAAACCGCCTCATTAGCAAGGTCTGTATCAGACATCGATGAAGAAGCTCTTCGGTCTCTTCATGCTAGAGCCAACGGTTGGGTGGCCGGCACGATACTGTTGTTGGAACGGATCAAGGTGAATGAAAGCCTAAGCATGCCCGCTCCACCCGAAACAAAGACTGAAGTATTTCACTACTTCGCAAAACAAGTGTTCATGGGCATGGATTCACGCACCAGAGAAGTCTTGATGCGCACGGCGCTTCTCCCGTGGGTGACGGGGCCCATGGCTGAAGAGGTCAGCGGGAATCCCGATGCCGCGCGGATCGTTCGCGATCTGTACGAACGAGGGCTGTTCGTGGATCGGCGCGCCGACGCGCAGGTGCGCTATCAGTACCATGATCTGTTCCGGGAGTTTCTTCTCTATCAAGGCCGCGCGCATTTCGACGCGGAGGCACTGCAAAGTATCACGCACACCGCCGCGCAAGTGGCCGAGCGGCATGGGCAGCAGGATACAGCCGTCGCGCTCTACGCGGAGACACAATCATGGGATGATCTCAGCCGGCTGATCTGCGAGATAGCTGAGAAGTTGCTCCAACAAGGACGAAACCAAACGTTACAGAGATACATATCGCTCTTTCCGCATGACGAGCAGGAACAACGGCCATGGCTACTGTACTGGTCTGGAATCAGCCGATTAGTGTTCGATCCGATCACCGCCCGAACGGATTTAGAAACGGCGTATCACCTCTTTAAAGCTACTGGGGGTGACGTTACTGGATTGCTTCTCACCTGCAGCGGCATTATTGAGGCCTACTATTGTCGCGCGGATGATATGGCCCCTGCTATTATCTGGGGAGACCGGCTTCATAAAATCCTTCAGCAGCATAATGGATTTCCCTCTTCAGCCACTAAGGTAAACGTACTTGCAAATCTTCAAGGACTGATCTTCGCCTGCCCACATCACCAGCTGCTCGAAGAACTGGATCAATCCTTAGACCAAATCCTCAATGAGATAGAAGATCCGGCTGCTCGCGTAGGTGTGGCAACCACATTCATGAACCTGATGCTCTGGAGAGGAGAATTCCCTCGCCTGCGCCAAACTCTGGGTAGCTTAACCACACGGAATAAGGGTGTCATTCTTTCGCCTGTATATCTCTTAACCTGGAAGGCAATGGAAGCACATTACGCATGGGGCACCGGCCATCCTGCACAGGCGACGGCAAAGCTAGAGGAGGCGCTTGGGATCGCAGAAAGGCACGGGCTCCTGGTGTTCAGGACGTTAGTGAGAGCCTGTCAGGCATGTAATGCATCGGTCGTCGGAGACAATCAAGGGGTGGAAAGATTCGCTGACCTATTGGAAGAGGAAAATCATTTCAACCAACAATTCTCCCTTGGGCTGTGTAGTCACTACCGGGCGGCGGCATCACTCATGAGAGGAGATTTTTCTTCAGCTCTCGACTTTGCCTTATCAGCAGTCGAAAAAATCAGTTCCCTCTGTCTGCCTTACTTTGCTGGTTATGTCCATAGTGGAATGGCAAAGGTATTGATTGGATTGAGTGAAATGGAGAAGGCCCGCGAGCATTTGGGGACGGTAATTGACTATGCTCGAGTGATACGCAGTCCTTGGATGAGAGCAGAATGTCATATGACGTTCGCACACTCCCATCTGCTAGATGGTCAATTTGATCTGGTTAATGAACATCTTCGAAAAGGGCTGGGAATTGCTTGTCGTCACGACTACCTCGTATTGGACTTTTGGTGGCGACCAAAGGTGATGGCCGATCTTTTGACTCATGCACTGGAGGCGGATATCGAGATCGAGTACGTCCGCAGCGTGATCCGTCGCCGTAACCTGCGCGCTCCTTCTGCTGGAGTGAAACACTGGCCTTACCCGGTAAGGATTACCACCTTGGGGAAATTCGAAGTGGCGATTGATGACGTTTCGCTGACCACCACCGGGAAGACTCAACGCAAGCCCCTCGAACTCTTAAAGTACCTCTGTGCAGCTGGACCATCAGGAGCGAATCAAGAACTCATTGAAGAAGCCTTGTGGCCAGAGGCCGATGGCGAAGCGGCCGACCAGGCCTTTCGGACGACGCTGCACCGCCTCCAAAAACTCCTGCGTCATGATGACGCGGTGCAACTTTCCGATCGGCACGTCTCGCTCGATCCATCGCTGGTGTCGCTGGATCACGTGGCATTTGAACGTTTAGCCCATGACGTTGATCGCGCAGACACCATCGCCATTGAGCGCGTGCTCAGCTTCTATCATGGACATTTCCTGCAAGGCGAGACTGCTTCCTGGGCTTTGCCAGTTCGAGAACGATTGCGCGCACAGTTCCTCGATCTCACCGAACGGCTGGGCGCACTCTTGGAAGAGCGCGGTCAAGTTGGCGACGCGGCGCAAAAGTATTTGCATGCGCTTGAGGTGGAGCCGGTTGCGGAAGTGATGTGCCGGCGGGTGATGATGACCTATGTGCGGCTAGGACGTCGATCGGAGGCCATCGGCGTGTATCAGCGATTCAGCCAAGCACTCCATACCAAACTCGGCGTCCCGCCGACTCCGGAAACCGTGTCGCTGTATTACACCATTAGTAAAACCTAGGGAAGATCTGATTAATTCACGTTTCCACTCGGCAATCTGTTTCTGGGGTGATCACCAGGGTGAATTCGGTGGGCATCCGCTGGCTCGGAAGCCTTTTTATCGGGCGCACCCACCGTCCGATGGCCCGCTGTCCGCCTCCGGACACACGTCTTCTACGTCCCCGCCATGAGCCGCCGTCGCGCTACGTACAGATTCGCCAACCCGCAGCTGATATGCAGCCAATGGGTATTCTTCGCCAACCCGCGATAGCGGACTTTGGCCCAGCCGAAGATGCGCTTGATCACCAAGAACGTATGCTCCACTTTGGCCCGCACTTTCGATTTCGTCCGGTTCCTGGCCCGCTCCTCCTCACTCAGCGGTCGATAGCGGTATGCTTTCGCCTGGATGAAACTCTTGGCCTTAGGCGCATGCTGCCGGATCACCTCGCGTTGCCCACTGTAGGCGGCATCGCCCCACACCCGAGTCTCCTGGCCATGCAGCAACTCCGGTAACATCTGACTGTCATGCACATTGGCAGCGGTCGCCGCGACCGAATGAATCAGTTTCGTCTGGCTGTCCACGCCGATATGGGCCTTCATACCGAAATACCACTGATTGCCCTTCTTGGTCTGATGCATCTCGGGATCCCGCTCCTTTGTCCGGTTCTTCGTCGAACTGGGCGCACTGATGATGGTCGCATCGACGATGGTGCCGCGGCTCACCTGGAGCCCTTGCTTCGTCAGATACGCACCGATCTGTGCAAAGAGCTGCTCACCCAACTGGTGGGCTTCCAGGAGGTGGCGAAACTTGCAGATCGTCGTCTCATCGGGTACGGGCTCACGGCCCAGATCAATCCCGACGAACTGTCGCATGGCCCGTGAGTCATACAGCGCTTCTTCCACAGCTGGGTCCGACAGGTTAAACCACTGTTGCAGGCAATGGAGGCGCAGCATGCGTTCGATCCCGACCGGTGGACGCCCCGGCCCATCGGCCTTGGGATAAACCGGCTCGATCACGGCCACTAATTCCGCCCATGGCACCACGCGATTCATCTCGTCGAGGAACTGCTCACGGCGGGTGGGCTTGCGATATTGCTCAAACGTGACCTCGGCAAACGTCGATTGCTGCATAGATGCGCCTCCTCATCAGGACTGCGTGTCCTTTAGCACATCCCGCGGGAAGAATAAATCAGACCTTCCCT